>JBDSAP010000118.1:0-4448 GCA_039922055.1 Ferruginibacter sp. | reverse complement strand
CGTTAGTGGCAAGCGGACCGAACGAAATAACCAACAACGATTAACAGAAGATTGTACAAACTATTGACCTATTGTAATTCGACAGTTTGGATTGCAAACGGACTTTTTTGTAAGGTTCTAAAGCTTGTTCCTAGACACAAACTAATTATTAAATTTTAAGAAATAGAATATGAAAAAAATGAAAGTATCATCTCTGATTTTGCTAATGTTTATTGCTGGCAAAACCATTGCACAGCAAAATTATTGGGAAAAAGCCGATGCAAAGTACAACAGCGATTACAGAGAGCGGATTCGAGCTAACATGTATATCAAACCAAGTACATACAAGCCGCCAGTAACTATAACCCAAAGCCAGTCAAGTAATGCAAGTAATAATAGCTTTTCTAATAGGCAAGATGCAAGTGAAGCTCGTTATAACCTATTAAAACAACAAGCTGCTGACAGAGCTAAAGCCTTGGCTGAATTACCTGCTTTACGTGAAAAAGTTAGACAAAATGATTTAATGAATAACTTTCTTGTGGACAACGGTATAACAAACTTTGAAGCACAAAAAATTGTTAATGATATTAATTATTATGATAGAAAATTAAATGAAACCAAGGATGTAGTACAAAGAAATTACTACCAAAAAGAAAGAGAAAAGCGAAGAGAAAGATTATACATTGGCGATTACAAAAAATTATTTTTAGAAAATTCAACAACTTTATCTTACGATTCCCTTAATAAGATAATAAACATTATGACATTCAATAATGCTCCATTAACTGCATTTGAATTACTCAATAAACTGATAATATTATATCCGAATAGGCTCGCAGAAAATGATGCACTACAAGTGAATATTTACCAAGAATTATTTGGCGGATTTTTAGATCGTAATTTGTTAGATAACGGTCTTTTAGAAAAAATGGCAAGTAGTTATCTGGAATTCGAAAATTATGACATTGAAATTTATTATCAAATGCTATCTTATTGTGCTGAACATTCAAATGGTATCACCCCATATGAAAGTATAATATCTGCTGCAAAAGATTTAAAAAAATGCGGCTTATGCTCTCGAAGTGAAAAGAAAGAAGCTGATAAATACTACGAGGTCTATAGTAAGCGACAGAAAGTATTAAATGAAAGAGTATTATTTATGCTTAGTGGTAGTAATCCTGCAAATAAAGCAGAGCAGCAGTATATTAATAAAATAGCAAAGGGCTTATTTGGAGGTAGTGATATTATTTACTTGCCATTAATAAATAGAACAAATATTGGTTTAAAGAAAACAGCAGCTGTGATGCAGGTAACACCAACTGGGTTACTAAAAAAAGGAGGAGGCCTTACAATGCAACAGTCAACAGACTTTCTTTATGAACTCGCCTATGACGGAGACGATGAAGCACTTGAACTAATGAATATCATTCAACATGGAAATGAAACCTTTGATATTAAATTCAAATTTTTAAAATCTAAAAAATGGGATGAGTTACTTTCAAAAAGAATAAGTGAAGGTTCCAAAAAGGCAAAAGAATTTTTAAGATAATTTTGATTTTAGGACTTGAATATTTAACAAACAAAACAGACTCTAACAATATAAAAAACCATCAGCCAACAATGAACGCCAGCCACTAACATGGGGTTTTGCAATATTGGGGCATGACGTTGTAATCTTCGGCATTAGCAACATGGCAGCAGTTGTTCGGGCAGGACAAGCATCGGTGGGCTTTTGGTTGTTATCTTGTACATTTGATTTTCAATCAGCAGCGGTTCCGGGCCTGACGTTTTTCAAATCCCCCAACATCGCAAAGCCCTGTTCGTTAGGCGTAATGCTAAAAGACACCGTAAACATTGAAAATACCAGCAGACATAAGACAACTTTATAAACCCATTCAACCGACAATTAAACAATCGGCTGACAATGTAACTTATTCCGAATTTTTGCCTGACCTAAGACTGCAAAACTATATCTATTGTTATTGGGAACTCAAAACAACTAAACCACTTTCAGACCCATTTATTTATCGTGTGGTTGCTGACGGTTGCATTGACATTTTTTTTGAGCTCAGCAATCCGCAAGACAATTTTGTAATGGGATTTTGCAAAAAGTTCACCGAGTTTCCGCTCGACAATTCGTTTCATTATATAGGTGTTCGTTTCTTGCCGACAATGTTTCCACAACTTTTCAGAATTAATGCTTCTGAACTTAGTAACCGCTTTGAACAGTTAGGTAACGTATTGCCTAAGGTTTCAACTTTCATCGCTGACAATTTTCATCATCAATTAACGACAGAACAAATAAAATATACATTTGACAGCTACTTTACCAATCTTGTAGAAACCACCACTTTTGACAACGACAGCAGACTTTACAATGCAATAGAGAAGATACTTCAAGAGTTCGGAGTTGTAAACATTGAAAAGGACTTGGACACAGGCATAAGTCAACGACAACTTCGCAGACTTTTTGAGTTTTATGTTGGTGATACAGCTAAGACTTTTGCAAAAGTGGTTCGTTTTCAGAATATTCTTCGTGCCAAACCTTCATCACAAAGTTTACGACAGAACAAATTATTTTTTGATACAGGCTATTACGACCAAGCTCATTTCATCAAAGAGTTCAAGAACTTTTATGGTGTTACGCCAAGCAAAGCGTTTGGCAGATGATTATGTCCGTTTTATACAATGTTTGAACTGTGATTTGATAGAATTTTGTATCGTAAATCAAAACAAAAAATGATGAAACGAATACTTACATTTCTAACAATGGCTTGCATAACAGTAAACGCTTTTTCACAATCAAGTTCAACAATTAAAAATCAAAACAAAATGAAATTAAACGCAGGAGTTCTCACAACTAAGTTGGCAGAAAGCAAGGCTTTTTATACCAACAATTTAGGTTTCGGAGTAACATTTGAAAATGAATTTTACCTGTTAATGCACACCCCAAACCACGAAGCGGAAATAAGTTTTTTACTTCCCAATCACCCAAGTCAACAACCTTTTTTTCACAAACCTTTTTTGGGGCAAGGTATGTATCTGACAATTGAAGTAGATGATGTTGACAGTATCTACAACGACCTTAAAAAGAAAGGTGTGCCAATAAAAATTGACATCAGAAACGAACCTTGGGGCGACAGACATTTCGCCATTGAAGACCCAAATGGAATTGGTATTGACATTGTAAAATATTCACCACCTCAAGACAAATAGTTATGAAAAGGCAACTTTCAAACAATTTAAAAGGTGCAAAAAATATTGGTGCAACAATTGAGAAACGCCTAAATGAAATAGGCGTTTTCTCGCTTGCAGACCTCGCCCAAATGACACCAGTAAAAGCATATCAAAGTATTTGCAGACAAAATCCCTACAAAACATTTCCAGTTTGTTATTATTTGTATTCACTCCAAGGGGCATTGCTTGACTTACATTGGGACGACTTGCCGCAAGAACTAAAAACAGAATTGCGTAAACAGGTTGACAAGAAAAGAAGCACATACGCCTAACATGGGGTTTTGCAATATTGGGGCAGGACGTTGTTATCTTCATCATTAGCAACATGGCAGCAGTTGTTCGGGCAGGACAAACATCGATGGGCTTTTGGTTGTTATCTTGTACATTTTTTTTCAATCGGCAGCGGTTCCGGGCTTGACGATTTTCAAATCCCCCAACATCGCAAAGCCCTGTTCGTTAGCGGCAACCCAAAATCATCCGCCAAAATATTGACAACAACAAAATGGAAAAGACATATATAGAGGACAAGAAATTCGAGAACATCGACTTTACCACAACAGAATTATCAGACGGCGAATATGAAAATTGCATCTTTATAAACTGCAATTTTTCAAACCTGAACTTATCCAAATTCCATTTTTCAGAGTGCGAATTCTATGCTTGTAATATGAGTTTGGCAGACTTACAAAGACCGGCTTTCAGGACATTAAATTTAAAGACTGCAAATTATTGGGGTTACATTTCGATAATTGCAGTGAATTTCGCTTTACTGTTGCTTTTGACAATTGTGTACTCAATCTTTCTTCCTTTTACAAACGAAAACTTAAAAAGACAGACTTTAAAAATTCGAGTATGCAGGAAGTCGATTTTACTGAAACCGACTTGACAGGTTCACTGTTTGAAAATTGTGATTTGACCAGAGCAACTTTTGAAAATACTATCTTGGAAAAAGCCGACTTCCGGACCTCATTTAATTATTCAATAAATCCGGAAAGAAATAAAATTAAAAAGGCAAAGTTTTCATTGCAAGGCATTGTTGGACTGCTGGACAAATATGACATTGAAATAGAATAAATCAAAAGATCGCAAAAAAAGGGTATGCCGCTAACATTTATCCGAGTAGAAGAAATGCCCCAAAAAAGAGCCCCGAAATAAAAAGCTGTTATCGGGGCATTTTTGCTACTCGGTGTTAAGCGCATACGTTGTGGGGTGACGGCTATTGTATAGGTGTA
>JBDSAP010000117.1:0-4097 GCA_039922055.1 Ferruginibacter sp. | reverse complement strand
CGCAATTTTCTACGGTATATGGTATATCAGTAAAGGATTATGATGGTGATGGCAAACAGGACATCTTGCTGGGTGGTAATTTTTACCAGGGCAAACCAGAAGTTGGTATTTATGATGCCAGTTATGGCCTGCTATTGAAAGGAGACGGTAAAGGAAATTTTATAGCTGTTAATGAAAGGCAATCAGGCTTCTTTTTAAAAGGTGCGGTTAGGGATATCATTTCGATAAAAAGTAAAAACAGGAGCCTGGTAATAGTGGCACGAAACAATGATCAAATTAAAATATTTCAATAGTTATGATGAGGTTTAATAACAAGCACTACATTTATTTTCTGGCGATTGTATTAATTTTTACGTGGGGTTGCTCCTCTTCGGGAAGTGAGCAATATGGTAAATTAGTTAAGAAAGAACTGGCCCGAGGCAAACGTGTGGATAGCTTGTTCCTGGGTATGCGCTTTGGAATGACCAGCAAGGAGTTTTATGGGCATTGCTGGGAACTGAACAAAAAGGGATTGCTTACAGATGGAAATAACAATACCGCAGTGTTATATAAAATTGATAAAGAATTGAAGTATCCTGCATCTATGACTTTTTATCCCGATTTCTATGAAAATAAAATTGCTGTAATGAGGGTAAGTTTCCAGTATAATGCCTGGGCTCCCTGGAACAAGGGACAATTTTCAGATAGCCTGCTTCCCGATGTAGTAAAGATGTATGAAAAATGGTATCACGCCGGTAACAATTTTATAAAAATTACAGACAAAACTAAAGGAACAATATATGTTAAGGTGGATGGTAACAGGAGAATAACAATCGGAATATTTAATGATATGGTGGTTAAAGTAGATTACACCGATTTACTTGTTGAACAAAAAGTTAAGAAAGAAATATGAGCAGGGGAAGTTCTTTTATTCGTACCGGTAAAATCGTGCTGGGCCTGCTTACGGTGATGCTGTTATTAAACAGGTGCAAGCCCCAGGAGAAAAAAGAAAGCAAACTTTTTCAAACGCTTACTTCAGATTCTACCAATATCAATTTTATTAACCAGTTAACCTATAGTGACCAGTTTAATATCTTCACTTACCGTAATTTTTATAATGGAGGTGGGGTTGCAATTGGAGATGTAAATAACGATGGTTTGCCCGATATTTTTTTTACCGCAAACATGTTACCAAACAAGCTGTATGTAAACAAGGGGAATTTTAAGTTTGAAGATATCACCGAAAAAGGTGGCATATTAAAAAAGGGCAAATGGTCAACAGGGGTAAGCATGGCTGACGTTAACGGCGATGGTTTCCTGGATATTTATGTATGTAACAGCGGAGATATAAAAGGAGATTATAAAAAAAACGAATTATACATTAACAATGGCATTTCTGCTGTTGATTCTGCAAAGGGAAAATATGAAGTGACTTTTACCGAAAAAGCCCATGAGTATGGTTTAGATGATAACGGCTTATCTACACACGCCGCCTTTTTTGATTACGATCATGATGGCGACCTGGATATGTATTTATTGAATAACTCTTTCAAAGCCATTGGGAGTTTTAACCTGCAAAAAAACGAGCGAAATGTAAGGGACTCGCTGGGGGGCCATAAACTTTACCGCAATGATAACAATCATTTTACCAATGTAAGTGAACAGGCGGGGATATATGGCAGTGTAATAGGCTTTGGCCTGGGTGTTACTGTGGGTGATGTAAACAATGATGGCTGGCAGGATATCTATGTTTCGAATGATTTTTTTGAACGTGATTATTTATATATCAATAATAAGAACGGAACATTCACTGAAGAATTGGAAAAGCAAATGCACAGCATCAGCAATGCATCAATGGGCGCCGATATGGCCGATATCAATAATGATGGTTACCCGGAAATTTTTATAACTGAGATGTTGCCTGAAAAGGAAGCACGCATTAAAATGAACACCACATTTGAGAACTGGGACAAATACCAACTGGATCTGAAATATGATTATTTTAACCAGTTTACAAGGAACACTTTTCAACTAAATAATCGTAATAATACATTTAGCGAAATAGCAAGAGTTGCCGGGGTGCATGCAACAGACTGGAGCTGGGGAGCTTTGATAACAGATTTGGATAATGATAGCTACAAGGATATTTTTATTGCCAATGGAATTTACCAGGATCTCACTAACGAAGATTATATTCAATACATTTCCAACCCCGAGGTAATGGCCGGCGTTGTGAAGAGTAAAGACAGGAGCAATTATAAAAAACTGATCGACCTGATGCCCTCTAATCCATTATCAAATTATGCATACAGCAATAATGGCGATCTTACCTTTACTAACAAAGCAGCAGAATGGGGCCTTGATGCGCCTGGCTTTTCTAATGGCTCTGCCTACGCAGACCTGGATAATGACGGCGACCTTGACCTGGTAGTGAATAATGTAAACATGGCTGCCTTTGTATACCGAAATCAAAGCGTACAACAACATCCCGAAAATAAGTTTGTGAAAGTGATACTCCAGGGGGAAGGTAGTAACCGCTTTGGCATCGGCAGCAAAGTAACCATACACTACAACAATACAATAGCCTACCAGGAGCAGATGCCCATGCGTGGCTTTGAATCCACGGTAGACAGCAGGCTCAACTTTGGATTGGGCAAAGCAACAAAGATAGACTCCATAGAAGTTCATTGGAATGATGGCAGGGAGCAGGTAATAAAGAATGTAGCCCTCAATCAAACCATTACCGTAAAGCAAAGTGAAGCCTTGGTTTCCGCACCACCAGCCATCAACCATCAACCATCAACTCTATTCACGGAGAGCAAAGAAAACTACGGGCTCGATTTTATACATAAAGAAAATGATTTTGTAGATTTTGACCGTGATAAACTTATCTTCCACATGCTGTCAACAGAAGGTCCGCGGATGGCGAAGGGGGACGTAAATGCAGACGGATTAGAGGACTTATATGTATGCGGGGCAAAGGGTGAACCGGGAGCACTATATATACAAAAGGGTAGTGGAAAATTTAGCCGCAGCAATGAAAAGTTATTGGAACAGGATAAGGGGAGTGAAGATACGGACTGCTTGTTTTTTGATGCCGATGGCGATGGCGATAATGATCTTTTTGTATGCAGCGGTGGCAATGAATTTTCTGTAAACTCAACGGAGTTGATCAGCAGGTTATATATCAATAATGGCAAAGGCAACTTTACCAGGTCATCACAGCTTTTACCTTCGGCACAAATATTTGAAAGCGCCTCCTGTGTAACTGCCGCTGATTATGATGGAGATGGTGACCAGGATCTGTTTGTAGGTGTACGGTTGAAACCTTTCATGTACGGCTATCCCTGCAAGGGCTACCTGCTACAGAATGACGGCAAGGGGATATTTACAGATATAACAGAGCAGGCAGCGCCCTTCTTAAAAGCGGCGGGAATGATCACAGATGCCAAATGGTTCGACTATGATAAGGACGGCAAACCAGACCTTGTAATAACAGGCGAGTACATGCCCGTCAGGATCTTTCATAATGAACAAAGACAATTAAAAGAAGTAACTGCAACAGCAGGATTACAAAACAGCAATGGATGGTGGAACCGGATACAGGTGGCTGATATAGATGCAGATGGTTACCCCGATATTGTGGCGGGTAATCATGGATTAAACTCGAGGTTTAAAGCAAGCAGCCAAAAGCCTGTATGTATGTACGTAAGCGATTTTGATGAGAATGGTAGTGTGGAGCAGGTGATCTGTTGTTTTAACGGTGATTCCTCTTACCCAATGGCACTGCGGCACGACCTGGTTGGGGTATTACCATACCTGAAGAAAAAATATCTTAAATACGAAAGCTATAAAGAACAAACCATAACAGACATTTTTACAAAGGAGCAGTTGGCAAAGGCAATAAAGCTGGAAGCTAAAGAAATGCGCAGCAGCGTAATAATGAATAACAGGAACGGGACATTTACATTGAAGCCTTTACCCATCGAAGCGCAATTTTCTACGGTATATGGTATATCAGTAAAGGATTATGATGGTGATGGCAAACAGGACATCTTGCTGGGTGGTAATTTTTACCAGGGCAAACCAGAAGTTGGTATTTATGATGCCAGTTATGG
>JBDSAP010000116.1:0-5881 GCA_039922055.1 Ferruginibacter sp. | reverse complement strand
CTGTCGGAGCAGGTCCAAAATTCTTTTCCATTAGTAAGGGCAATGGGAAACAATCCTGAAAAACCACCTTCCCTGAAATTGATCTGTTGAAAAATTCCAATAGGCGCAGAATAATTATTTGAATAATCCTGTTGTAAATGTATTTGAGCTGTCGTTGTTTGGCGAACGAAGATTACAATCATCAGGCAAATAAAACATTTGGATAGATTTTTTTTCATTTGTAATATTTTCTTACAAATCTATCAGGCCGGCATGTTTAAAAAGGAAACATAGTATTATATAAAAGTTATAGAATAATTAAGTTATTGTGAAGAGAAACGGACATTAGATAAATAACATCCAATGCAAAAAATGAAAGCTCAACCGCTTTGTCCGGAAGGTGTAAGTTCTATAACGAATGAGTTTGAGTTTCGAATAGGATAATAAACCGGTTACCAAATTATCCCTGTTATGTAAAGAGAATGTTACCGGAAGATTATCAAATTGCATGCAGAAAATATAATTTGCTCACTTCATATTTGCTTAACATTTTTTCTATAATTCGATAACATAGCACTTTTAGGTTTGCATTCATAAAACCAAAATTGTTTATGAATCTATCTACACTCCTTACCAGGCTGCTATCCATATTTGTGATAATATGCCTTCCATTTTTTATAACAGCACAAGACATTACAGTAAAGGGAAAAGTCACCGACGCTACAACAGGTAAGGCCATCGAAAATGCCAATGTTACGAATGAAAGCAAAGCCGGTACGATCTCAGATGCGGCGGGAAATTTTTCTATACATGCCGTTCAGGGCGAAAAACTATCGGTTAGTTTTATTGGTTTCGAAACCAGCATTGTCAATGCTGGAGCAACATTTTTGAACATACAACTAAGGCCGGATAACAAACAGTTAAGTGACGTGATCGTAACTGCTTTGGGTGTAAGAAAAGAAATAAAAAAGATTGGGTATGCAGTGCAGGAAGTAAAGGGCGAAGACCTTGTAAAAGCACGGGATCAAAACCCGATCAGCGGACTTGCAGGAAAAGTTGCGGGGCTTTCAGTAGGACCATCGGCAGAGTTATTGCGTAAGCCGTCAGTGCTGTTGCGTGGTAATGAAATTACATTGTACGTGGTAGATGGTATTCCAATTAGCTCTGATACATGGAACATTAGCCCTGATGACATTGAATCTTATACCGTGCTGAAAGGGCCGGCAGCCGCAGCTTTGTATGGCAGCCGTGCACAAAATGGCGCCATCATTATCAGTACAAAAAAGGGTAAGATTGGTAAAAAAGGATTTACCGTAGAGATCAACTCCACTAATTCAATTGACAAAGGATTCCTGGCTTTTCCGAGGGTGCAGGATGAATATGGCCCGGGTGAAAACACCGTTTATGCATTTGGCGATGGAAAGGGTGGTGGTAAAAATGACAATGATTATGATGTATGGGGGCCCCGTTTTGAAGGCCAGCTCATTCCGCAATACGATGGAGAATACACACCTAATACAACCTATACAACAACTTTTCCGGGAGGCAATGATCAAAATTTTACAGGCAATATAAAACCAACGCCATGGGTAGCAAGAGGTAAAAATAATCTTGGCCGCTTCTTACGCACAGGTTTTCAAACAACCAATAATATTGCGTTGAATGCAAATGGTGAAAATTATACAATGCGTTTTTCTTTGTCGCATTCTTTTCAGCAAAGCATTATTCCAAACAACCAATTAAACATTACCGACTTTAATATGTACGGTTCTTTCAATCCCACAAAAAGATTAAAGATAGAAGCCAACATGAATTATAACAGGCAGTACACACCAAATTTTCCAGACGTGGATTATGGTCCAAATAGTTTATTATATAATGTAGGAATATGGACAGGTGCCGATTGGGATGTTGAATCGCCGGACATTAAGGCAATCTGGAAACAGGGTAAAACGGGCACTGAGTCAGTGTTTGCAGAGTACCAGCGTTATCATAACCCATGGTTCATGGTAAAGGAATGGACAAGGGCGCATTACAAAAACGATATCTACGCATACCTCTCTGCCAATTTTAAAATCAACAATAATCTGAATGCCACTGCACGCACACAGATCACAACGTATAATTTATTGCGCACAGAAAAAATGCCTTTTTCTGCCCATCCTTATGGAAGGGAGCAGGCATTAGGTGACTACCGGGAAGACCACCGCAACCTGTTTGAAAACAATACAGAATTGCAATTAAATTATAACTATACCGTGAAGCACTTCCTGAACCTATCCGGCCTTGTAGGTGGCAATATCAGGTCATTTGCATACAATTCTAATTTCACTTCTACAGATTATTTGAATGTGCCCAATGTGTACAGTTTCAGTAATTCACTAAACGCCGTGCAGGCAAATAGTTTTTCTTCCGATATGCGTGTGCTGAGTGCTTATGCATCAATGGATGCTTCACTTGGAAAATATGTTACTATTTCTGCAACAGGTCGTATTGATAAGTCTTCAGCGCTTCCACAAAATAGCAGCAGCTATTTTTACCCCAGTGTTTCCATAGCCTCGGTTATCTCTGATTATATTAAGCTGCCCGAAGTGATTTCTTTTTTGAAGATCAGGGGCTCTTACGCAGCGGTACATGGAGATGCCACATCCTCTACTGTAGGTGTTGCCCCGTTTAATTCTATATCTGCATTTGGAGCTTCTCCCTCGGGTAACTCTTTGTATGATTACCCGTTGGATTATGGCAATAATTATACATCACCTTACGGTGGCCCTGACTATTCGTTATCATCTGCGTATTCAACCAGCAAGCCTTACAACAACCAAACGGCAGCTTCTTATACCAGCAACTTGTACGATCCAAATATCAAAACATTTAACAGGATAAGTTTTGAGCAGGGATTTGATATCAAGTTCCTCAAAAATCGCCTCGGTTTTAGCGCTACTGCATTTCAATATATTGATGGTCCAAGAATTTTACAAAATCCTATTTCAACTGCAACAGGGTACAGCTATTACTTCCTCAACGCTTTAAAAACAAAGAAGACAGGATATGAATTTTCACTTACAGGAACACCGGTAAAATTGAATAATGGATTTAGCTGGGATGTATTGATAAACGTATCTTCTTTCCAGGATAAATATGATGAGTTACCTCCGGGTCAAACTATCTACAATACCTACTTTCAAAAGGGAGACCGGGTAGATAAATTTTACACCAGCACTTTTGTGAAAACCACTGATGGCCAGGTTGTGCATGATAATGCCGGCAAACCGCTCGCCAACCCGGTAGCTACATACGTCGGTAACCTGAATGCCAATTATCAATGGAGTATTTATAACAAAGTAAACTGGAAAGGATTATCATTTTCGTTCCAGTTTGATGGGAGTGTAGGTGGAATAACGACCGACTATATGCGCAATAAAACAATGCGTGGCGGACGGAATATTGAAACAGTGGAAGGAGCGTTGGGAGTTGCGAGGAAAGCAGATGCAGATAATGTAGGTAATAAAGATTTTCCGGGTGTCTATGTTGGTGAAGGCGTGGTGGTGTCCAACAATATTCCAATCAACTACGACTCAAGAACTGGCGCTATCCTTAACTACGACCAACTGCAATTTTCGAAAAATACTACTGTATCACATGTGCAGGATTATGTAAGCAGGTACTACAACATCAATGAGTCGAACCTCATGAGCAAAACTTTCGCAAAGCTCCGTGAAGTAACCCTCAGTTATGATCTTCCTGCAAAATGGTTAACCGGTAAATTTATTAGCAAGGCAAGTGTTTCTATCGTGGGGCGCAATCTTATTTATTTCTATAAAGACAAACGTTTTAAAGATGTTGATCTCGACCAGTATAATTATTCGTTGAGTGGTACCGGACTGCAATCACCAACTACACGCAGGTTTGGTTTCAATTTCAACGTTATATTTTAATCTAAAAAAATCAGTTAAATGAAAAAGCTTTTATACATAGGTTTATCCCTGGCAATGTTTACAACTGTTCTGCCTGGTTGTAAAAAATCATTCGAAGACTTGAACAACAATGAGAACAAGCCGAAGCATGTACAAGCTTCACTGCTATTTAATGGCGTACTAAATGACCTGTACGAAGGCCCAGCCGGCGAATACGAAAAATACGGCCAGTATTTTTTACAGAACTATGATTATTATGGTAACAACCGCTACGACTTTGGCGCAGGAGCAGATTTTTATCCCACGCTAAAAAACGTATCCAAGATGGAAGAGGAGGCGTTGGCGGCAGGTGCTCCGGCTGTGAATCCTTACTCAGCAATGGCAAGCTTTTTTAAAGCATACTTCTTTACCAAGATGTCGTTGCAGATGGGTGATATACCAATGAAGGAGGCGGTACTTGGCATTGAAAACCTGAACCCTGCGTATGACTCACAAAAGGAAATAATGCAGCAGGCATTTGTATGGCTCGAAAAAGCCAATACTGATCTGACAGCATTGATCGCCGCAGAGAATCTTCCTTTGTCAGGTGATATTTATTTTAACAACGACCTGAGGAAATGGCAGAAAACAGTAAACGCTTATCGCCTGCGACTGTTGATTAACCTGAGTAAAAAATCGGGCGATGCGGATCTTAAAATTCAACAGCAGTTTTCGGATATTGTAAGTAACCCGGTGAAGTATCCATTAATGGAAAGCAGCGCAGATAATTTACAATACAACTATGTTTACCCAACAAATAATTATCCTCAAAATCCAGGCTCATTTGGCTTTGATGCGTTGAGACAGAATACATCTGCAACCTATGTTGGTCTGTTAACCCAATTAAAAGATCCACGTGTTTTCATTACCAGCGATCCTGCCGCTGCAAAGGTATCTGCGGGAACAAGTCCTATAAGCTTTGATGCATTTGTGGGAGCGGACCCCGGAGAGGATATTGGTTTAATGTATATTAAAGCCAACAGCGGTCAGTACTCGCTGATCGGGCGTAAATACTTTTATGATAGTTATACCGGTGAGCCGAGTATACAAGTGGGATTCCCCGAAATGTGTTTCAATATTGCAGAAGCTATCAACAGGGGATGGATTGCAAAAGGAAAGCTGGGTGATGCTGAAGCAAATTATAGAATGGGAATCATGGCCTCTTTTGCGTCTTATAAAATTCCTGTTAAGGGATCGATGGCAGTATATTTTTTAAAACCCGGCGCCAGCCTTGGAACTTATAATACATATACGGTAGATGTTGATCTTGATAACTACTATAACCAGTCTGCTGTAAAATATATCGGTAATACACCCAATGGGTTAACACAGATATTGAAGCAAAAATACCTCGCATTGTTCCGCCATTCAGGGCTGGAGGGTTTTTACCAGTTCAGGAGAACAGGTGTACCATCCTTCACTACAGGACCTGGTACCGGCAATAGCGGAAGGATCCCTCTCAGGTTCAAATATCCCTCGTCAGAAATATCTGCAAATACCGATCATTACAATGAAGCATTAAAGAAGCAATTTGGCGGCAATGACGATATCAATGCAAAAATGTGGATCATCGAATAAACCGTCTTTACCTTAATAAACAGTTGACCATTGACCATTGACGATTGAAGATTGAAGATTGAAGATTGACCATTTAAGATTGACCATTGCCCATTGACGATTGACCATTCACAATTGACCATTGACGATTAACCATTTACCCACAACTTATCACCGCATAAAAAGTAAGGCGATGTCAGATACAGAAATCCAACAAAATGTAGATGAAGTGTTAGCGCTATACCAGCGTTTTGGGAATGAGGATTATATCGGTGAACCAGTATCGCAGATAGAACACATGTGCCAGTGTGCGCAACTGGCAAAAGCGGGCGGATATGATGATGAAGTAATACTGTCCGCTTTTTTTCATGACATTGGGCACCTGCTGG
>JBDSAP010000115.1:0-6994 GCA_039922055.1 Ferruginibacter sp. | reverse complement strand
ACTTAGTTTAACCAGCTAAATTTGCAGAATAATTCGCATATATCTTTCACTAAAAAACAAATATTATGGCTTTCACACTCCCCCCGCTCCCTTATGCGTTCGATGCATTGGAGCCGCATATTGACGCAACTACCATGCAGATACATCATGATAAGCATCACCAGGCTTATGTAGATAATCTTAACAAGGCGATTGCAGGTACCGATAATGAGAACAAATCAATTGAAGAGATAGTAGCTAAAGCAGGAGGCATTAGCCCGGCAGTAAGAAACAATGGTGGTGGTCATTGGAACCATTCTTTTTTCTGGGAAATACTGGCGGCGAATGCTGGCGGCGAACCTACCGGCGAAGTTGCGGAGGCCATCACATCCGCGTTTGGTAGTTTTGATGCTTTCAAGGAAAAGTTTGCCAATGCTGGTATGACAAGATTCGGAAGCGGATGGGCATGGCTGATAGTAAAAGATGGCAAGCTTGAAGTATCATCAACTCCTAACCAGGATAATCCTTTGATGGATGTTGCTGAAGTAAAAGGAACGCCGATATTAGGCGCCGATGTATGGGAACATGCATATTATCTAAAGTACCAGAATAAGCGTGCTGATTATTTAGCGGCGTTCTGGAATGTTGTTAACTGGAATAAAGTAGCAGAGCGTTTTAGCGCAGCTAAGTAAAATTGTAATTCATTTTATATTGCCGGTAGTGTTTTAATAATTAAATCTACCGGCTTTTTTATGAATAGAAGTGTGATGAGCTGATTTAGAAATACAGCGTTGGTCCGGGCATTTATTTTCCATGGCAGCATCGTTGCATCGCCCTCTTTTACATGGAAGCTTTTGGCAACTGTTCCCACAAAAATTGTTGATGCAATGGTTACGATCCTTTATTCAAAAGGTATATAATTGCGACAGAAATAGTTAATACTTTAAGCCCATTGGGTTACATCATGGCACAGGATCGTTACCATGACCACCCCACGGATTACATCTTGCAATTCTTTTGATAGTGAGCCATAAACCTTTCACGGGTCCATATTTCTTTAACGCCTCAATTCCGTATTGCGAACAGGTGGGAGTGTACCTACATTGGCTACCCAGCCAGGGCGAAATGATCAGCTGGTAACCTTTTATGAGTAAAATAAAAGGAAAGCTCAGTACTTCCTTTATCACTTGAAATGGGGATCTATCGTTTGGTTTCACCTGTTAACTTTATTAAGCGTTCCAGCGCCAACAATGTTTTTTCAAAGACGAATTGGTAAGCCGGCAATTCTTTTGCTGTATAAATAAAAAAAACTGAAAGGCTACTTTCATTTATGGAAAGCATTTCCTGTAACTGATTTTTTTGTAGCCGGTAAGCCTCTTTCATTAGTCGTCTTACACGGTTCCTGTCTACAGCCTTTTTAAAATATTTTGTACTTACTGTAAAACCTGCCTGCAATTCGGTACCTTTTTCGAGTGGCTGCAAAGAAGCGAATTGATAAACGATCCTGAACGGATATATGGAAAATGATTTACCGCTTTTAAAGAGCAACTCGATGGTTTTCCGGCTTTTTAGCCGCTCGTTTTTTGTCAACGTATATCGTTCTTTTCTCTCCAATATGTAAAATTAAAAAAGCCCTCCCAAAGGAGAGCTGCTATTATTTTATTCCTTTACGGGGAAGTATAGAGGTCTATTTTTTACCAAAACGCTCGTCAGAAACGGTCAGTTTTGCACGACCTTTTTTACGACGGCTTGCTAATACCTTACGGCCGTTAGCAGTTTGCATGCGTTGACGAAATCCATGTACATGTTTTCTTCTGCGTACATGTGGTTGGTAGGTTCTTTTTTTACCTGGCATTGTGTTTAATTTTTCCTTTTACAAAATTATTTTCTAAAACTTTTTAATTACATCCACCAGGGCACCATCCCTGCTGTTTGTGAAAGGACGGCGAAGGTAATAAATAAATGCGGATTTAGCGTAGCTGAAGAATCAATTTTTTCAATTAAAGCGCCAAATATATTGATCTTACCGGGCTGCCATAGAAAAGTGCTGCCTTTGCATCAAAATCTGTAGGGGAGTCTGTCGTGAAAAATTTGAGATTGCCGCCCGTGGTACATTGCTGAGTTATCTCGGGATGCCTGTTTAAATAATCTTCCAGGCTGTTAGCCACAATTTCACCCTGTGATACAACAGTAGTTCCATCGGGCATAAAGCTTTTAATTTTATTTAGCATCAACGGATAATGCGTGCAAGCCAGCAACACAGTGTCGATTTCATTTGATTGAGCAAACAGGTTATCGATATACTGTTTAATAAAATAATCGGCGCCCGGGGAGTTGTGCTCGTTATTTTCCACCAGTGGCACCCACATTGGGCAGGCCTCCTGGAACACCTGAATGCCGGGAAAGAACTTTTCAATTTCAATAGGGTAGGATTGTGATTGAATGGTACCGGTTGTTCCTAAAACGCCCACTTTTTTAGTCTTTGTATAATTACCAATGATCTCCGTGGTGGGCCTTATAACACCCAGCACCCTTTTACCCGGTGCTATTTTTTCAAGATCGTTTTGTTGTATGGTACGCAACGCTTTTGCCGAGGCAGTATTACAGGCCAGCACAACTAATGGACAACCTTGCTCAAAGAACCAACGCACACATTGTAGTGTATAATGGTAAACAGTATCAAAGCTTCTGGGACCGTAGGGTGCACGGGCATTATCTCCCAGGTAAATATAATCGTATTGGGGTAACCTTGTTGTAATTTCCTTCAATACGGTTAATCCACCGTAGCCGCTATCAAAAACGCCAATAGGCCCATTGCTCATGTTTCAAAAATACAAAAGCCATCCCGTTATGAGATGGCTTTTAAATAAGTTAACCGTATTAATTATGGATTTGTTTTGGGAGTGGTTGTTGCTCCTGGTTTTGCCGGAGGCGCATCTTTGATGCCCAGTTTCTTCTTTACAAGGGGTAAGATATCGTCGGCTGGAGGGCTTACTAATAAAGTACCTGCTTCAAGAACATAGGTATAACCATTTTCTTTAGCTACCAGCTTAATGTTTTCAATGGCTTTCCTCTGAATAGGGCCTAATAATTCCTGCTGTTTTTCACCCATTTTTTGTTGACTGGTTTGTTGCCAACCCTGTACTTTTTGATAAAGAGCGATCATATCATTTCTTTTCAAGTCTTTAGTAGCCTTATTCATTTTGGCAGAATCCCTGGCAAATAAGCTATCTAATTCATTCAATTCAGCATAATATGATTGATATTGCTGTTGCAGAGCAGCCTGGTATTCCTGCAATTCGGTATTGGCTTTTTCAGCTTCAGGCATCGATCCAATAAGCTCTTCTGTGCTGATATATCCAATTTTAGTTTGTGAAATGGCTGTACCTGACAATCCGAATATCGAAATTACCAACACAACTGCTACGATTAAATTTTTCATTGTTCTTTTTAAAGGTTTATTGTTTATAGTTTAAAGTATGTTTTTTGTATAAATTAGTTGCACAGCGATGTTTGATTATGAATTATTTAACACCCAGAAATTTTAAAACTTCATCGCTCCTGTCCAGTTTTGGGTCGGCAAATATAACGGTAATTCCTTCACTTTTATCCAAAATAAAATCATAAGACTTTTCTACTGCCAGTTTTTGTATGGCTAAATAAACTTTATCCTGTATGGGTTTTATCAGCTCTTGTCTTTTGCGAAACAGGTCGCCTTCAAATCCAAAGCGTTTCTTTTGCAGGTCTCTTACTTCTTTCTCCCTGTTGTATAATTCGTCCTGTCTTTTCTTTTTTAACTCATCCGTGAGCATAACCTGTTCCGCATCATAGTCTTTATACATGCGATCGAGGTCAGCTTGTTTTTTCTCAATTTCCGACTGCCATTGATTGCTGAATTGATCAAGTTTCGTTTGGGATTCTTTGTATTCCGGCAATTTTTCCAAAATATACCTGGAATCTATCACCGCATATCGCTGGGCATTTGATGTAAATGCTACCATTATGAAGAATGAAATAATAAATAATTTTTTCATCGTGATAATTTTTTACAAATTAACGGATTATCAATTAATGTAATTGGAATTAATTATTCAGGCTCCTGGCCTAACATGAAGGTGAATTTGTAGGCGCTCTTCAACGGCTCACCCGGTTTTATCCTATCGAAACCTATACCATAATCAAACCCAAGTAATCCAAACATAGGGAGGAAGAAACGCATGCCCACGCCGGCGGAACGGCGCAATTTAAACGGATTATAATCCTTGAATTTATACCATCCGTTAGCGGCCTCAAAAAATGCAAGTCCGTAAATGGTACTGGACGGATTGGTGCTGAATGGATACCTTAATTCAAGGGTATATTTATTGAAAATGGTAAAATATTCTGTCGGCGTTACGTCTTCAGGATTTATTTTAGGATTACTGCTGGAATAAACAGGATAGCCCCTGTGGGCTATAATATCATATCCCAACAAAGCGTAGCTATTATTTAAACCGGCATCACCCAATTGAAAACGTTCGAATGGGGAAATTTCCTTGTTCTTATCGTACTTACCGATAAACCCGAATTTAGCAGCCGCCTTCAAGATAAACTGTTTGTTGTTGTCGGCCCCACGGGCACGTCCTATTGGCACATAGTACTCTCCATTGAAGCGCCATTTGTGGAATTCAGGAAATTTATACGGGTTATCACCAGGCTTGGTAATGCCTAATGCTGTGTAAGGTAAAGTGAACTGGCCGCTCAGCATAAAGTTAGACCCACCGGTTGGAAAAATAGGATTACCCTGTGTGGAGTTTCTTGCTATTGCCACTTTCAAGCTCAGGTTGGTAGAAACTCCATCGCTGATGCCTTTGAAAATATTCGGGTAGTTCCTCAACTTATACTGTTGCACATTGAATGAATAGATCATGGAAAAATAATCATCAGGCCACTTCAATTGTTTACCCAATGATACCCCCAGTCCGAGTATTTTTATATAAGAGCTGTCGCCACATGATCTGCAATACCGGCCATATTGGTCGAAAGCATTTGATTGCTTTGTGTTATAATAGCTGATCGAAAAGGAATTTCTTTTCTTGCCACCGAGCCAGGGTTCAGTAAATGAAAAGTTGTAGGTTCTATAGGCCCGCCCATTAGATTGTATCCTGGCGCTTAATTTTTGCCCACTACCGGATGGTAACGGATCGCAGGTTTTCTTATTGAAAATATTGTTGATGGAGAAATTATTAAACGTAATTCCCAGGGTACCGGTCAACCCGATACCGCCGCCAAAACCAGCAGAAAGTTCCAACTGGTCATTGGATTTTTCTTCTACCTGCCAGGTGATATCCACTGTACCGTCGTCTTGGTTTGGAACTACGTTCGGTGTTGTTTTTTCAGGGTTAAAAAATCCTAATTGTCCGAGCTCACGCTGTGTACGTATGAGGTCAGCACGGCTGAATTTTTCACCTGGTATAGTCCTTAATTCCCTGCGAATAACATAGTCCTTTGTTTTATCGTTGCCGCTAATTTCGATACGGCCGATGGTAGCCTGCGGTCCTTCCTGCATGCGTATCTCGAAATCAATTGTATCGTTATAAACAGCAGTTTCCACAGGGTCCACTCTAAAGAATAAATACCCATCATCCATATAAAGACTTTGGATATCGCCACCTTCCTGGGAGGGGATCTTTCCAAGGCGTTTGTTCAGCACCTCAAGGTTATATACATCGCCCTTTTTGATACCTAATATTACATTCAAAATTGAATCTGTGTACTTGGTCGGTCCCCGCCAAACTATATTCCCAAAATAATATTTCCTGCCCTCGTTCATCTTGATATGCAGGTCAAGATTTCCCTTCGAATTATTGATAGCGGTGTCTGCCAGGATCACTGCATCACGGAAGCCCTGGGAATTATAATAATCTAACACACTTTCCTTGTCTTCTTCGTATTTTTTTGGATTGAACTTGGCAGAAGTGAACAGCTTAAAGCGGAAATAAGGGTCAACAAATTCTTTAGTTTTGGTGATGGACAAATAATCCATATCGCTTAAGTACTGACTAAAGCTTGGTCGTGTACTTGTATCGCCGTAGGGGCTAACATTAGCCGACGGGTAAAGCGTAAACCTGCTTACTTCCTTTGTGCCCTTCATTTGCTTTTTAAGCTTAAGGTCAGGAATACTTTCGTTATTGGCAAAGTTGATAGAGTTAACTTTTACCTTATTTCCCTTGGTTACATTAAACACCAATGTCACAGCGTTTAACAGCGTTGGGGAGGGTTGTTCTGTCACATCTATCTTTACGTTACGGTAACCCTTGTCCGCAAAAAACTTTTGAATAGCTTCCACCGCACTGATCTTCATATTATCGGTAACCACACGATCTTTTGAGAGGCCAACTTTTGTTTCAAGATCGTCCCGCTCACCTTTTTTTACACCGATAAACTTAAAATCCGAAAGTCGTGGCCGCTCAGTAATAGCCAGTTCAATATAAAGGTTCTTATCTACCAGTTTTGTAAAATATACTTCTACATCTACAACAAGATTTTGTTTCCATAATTTACTGATAGCCTTACTGAATACGTCTGTACCAGGGATAGTTACCTTATCACCCACAGCCAGGCCCGAAATAGATATGATCAGGTTTTGATCGAAGGCTTTTGCTCCTGTAACAGTAATGCCGGCGAGCGTATATTGTGTAGGTTTTGCTTCAAAAATGCCCTGCAATGCAGGGTTTACGGAAATAGGAAGCGTGTCGTTTTGGCAAAATGCGAATTGTGCACTGGAAATGGAAATAATAAGCAGTAACAAATTCGGGTAGATCCTCTGCATCAATTGGTTTTTTTTACGAATGGCAATTTACATTGCCATAATGAAACTATTTGTTAAACAATCCATGCCCTTTAGCCTGCTTTTCAGTATAAAAAAGCAGCATTTAAAGGCTATGAACCGATATTTTATTGAGTAAGCCGGAGCTTATGTTTTAATTCCTTTTCCCTTGATAGCCGGCATAGAAAAATTCTTAGAGGCCTGTGC
>JBDSAP010000114.1:0-11536 GCA_039922055.1 Ferruginibacter sp. | reverse complement strand
TTTGAAATAAGTGTTCTGAAACGCTCGATGTTTTCCATGTTTTCAAATTTTATCGGTATCTCTTTTGAGAACCCTGCTTTCCTGATCCTCGCCATGCCGTTAATGCTTACCAGCGCTTCCTTCTTTTTGAGAAGATCTCTTTGATTTCTAAGCAAGCCAATCATATCTATTTTGACGATTGCGGGAATTGTAAACTCAGAATTTCTATTCACCTGTACAATTTCAGCCAGTCCAAAACGACCAAAAAATATACTGTCAATATACACATCGCCCCGTGCTTCTTCAACCTGCACACCAAAATTATTTGGATTGTAATAAACCATGTCAATACCAGCAGTTGATTGTAATAAGCCGGCTTCAATCAATCGTACCTGGCGGATTTCCCTGTATTCAGGTTCCTTAACATTTGCAGTGCCGCAAGAGGAAAAAAATATTGCAAGACCAATCAAAAGCACAGAGATAAATGATTTCATAGTTATAAATTTAAAAATAAAAAAGTTTGGATATTGATATCCATTCGTGCTAATAATTAAGCCGCCTTCCGTTAAATATTTGTCAAGATAGACATTAGTTCATTGTTGATGGTTCATGGGAGAACGCCTGAAACTAAAATGGATAAGCTTTAAGCTGGTTGATGCTTCATGGGAGAAGTAGTATACACACTAATGCCCTTTCTGAAAAGGTATTATTCAATGATCTTTTCTTCTCTCGTTAGCTCGCCTGCTTCGTTCATACCTTCAATTGTAACACGTATTTTTTTGGCATTATCACTGTTGAAAAAGGGGATGGAAATTCGCCTGCTTGTTTTATCAAAAAATAAAAACGGGTTCCAGTAAAGTGTAACACGGTAATCCTTTACATCAGGTTCAGGGTTCTTTTCATAATCAGGCGAATAAAATTCTTTGATAGCAGAATAGCCCTGCACAAGAGTAAAAGGTAATCCCTTCACCTTCGAATTATCGCTTCCACCTTTTTTGGTATAAACCGCAATAGCTCCACCTGCCCCTCCACCGGCGCCGCCAAAGAAAGGTGGCCTGAATACTTTGATCATCGCCACATCATTCATATTGATGGATTGTAAAGAGTTCACGTCGGAGTTAATCTCATCCAGAAAAAAACTTGTTGGGCTTCCACGCCAGGTTGCTCCGGCCTGGCCACCAGTAGATATCTGCAAACCGGCCACTTTGCCCTGCAGGTACTGCAACACACTTTGAGCAGATTTCGCAAAAGGATCATCTTCTGTGGTAAAAGTATATCCATCACCGCCTTTAAAAAAGCCCGAAGTATATTCCTCTTCCATCTTTTCTTTTAACGACTTTACCTTGCTCCTTAACTGAACTGTTTCCAGGGTTTTTACCCTGTTGGATTCAACCTGGCTTCTTTGCAATGAAGCCATTGTACTGCTTTTTTGTAGCACTATACTATCTTCTTTGCGTGATACATACAATGAAGCAAGAAAATCGGAAGAAGCAAGGGGCGGTTTCACCAGGTTACTCTGGAAGGCGAAACTTGCCGAAGTGGTCAGCGTTTTGTCTTTATCGTTATTCAATTGATAATGTAGCGTGGCCGTATCAAAAAAATACAGGTCAGATTGCTTAAAATTCCCCTGGTTATCGATTGGCATGCTAAAGAATGATCCGGGGCTGTTCTTCGTTTTTAAAATGCCGGTCATTTCTTTATTGTACAATAATGCCTTGGATAAGCCTAATATTTTCCCCTTGATGGAAAGATAATTTTCAGGCGCATTTTTTATTTCGGGCCATTTTTCAGAAACGATATCATCCCATTTAAATCTGCGCCAGCCATTCGTTCTCATTACAAGATCTAAGTGCTGTCTTACAGAATCTTCTGTACTGGAAAAATAATAGGCCGGGTTGTAAATAGTTCCTTTTAGATCGCTGCTCAATAATAGTTGCGAGTAAATATTTTCTTCATTATCAGTGATCGGGTTAAGGCCAGCGTCAGTTATGGAGATGGAAAGGTTTGATAGCAAAGTTCCGCCGACATCTACCTGTATCGCATTGCGTCCACGTTTGCCAAGATTTTTTTCCGCTGCATGCAGATCGGTAATAAAAAAGTAGTTATCGTGGTTGATGTATACGACTCGTTCGGCGACAGGTATTTGCGCAGCATTAAATATTGTTAACTGTAAAACACCATTGGGTAAGCTATCTGTTTCAATAGGCGCTGTAACGGTTGTTTTTTTCGTTAAATTGATCCTGGCGCTGTACACATTGCGCTGCTGCATTTGTCCCACCACATAGTATGATGTAAAGATGGAAGTGGCGCTATCAGGGCGGGTGATGGTGTAAGTCAATTTATTCTCAAACAGGTTAAGCGCAAGTCCGGCGCCTTCTTTTTTTGCAGCAGGTAAAGTTGTTTCATGCACGGTTCCCTTCTTATCTTTCCAGGTTGCTTTGTATATTTCGCCCGGCAGGGGCATCACTTCTACCCATCCCATACCGTCATGTACAGAGGAAAATGAATTGATCTTTTTTCCTTTGCTGTCTGTAATATCTCCTTTAACTGTAAAGGGAATCCCCTGGTTATCAATCGCTTTAAATGCCACTTTCGAGGGGATATTTTCTACCAGGTCGCCGCCTTCGGGGAAAAATTGAATATTGTACGTTGGAGGCGGAATAATTTTTTTTGCAGCATTTTTTGCCGGGGCTATCTGTAGTTGTTTTGTGTATAAAAGTGAAGAATCAAAATTGAGCATCCAGGCGGTATATGCCCTGAAAAACAAGCGGGATGCACGGATGGTATCTGGCAGATCGAAGTGGGAAGCGGCGCCTGATTGCAGTATTGGCATCATCTTCCTTTGCAGTATCACTCCTTTATCATCCAACAGGTCAGCATACAACGTTTTGCTAATGGCAGCGGGTAAATTATCTGCCATAATATAAGCTTTGAACCAGATGGTTTCGCCAGGGTTGTAGTAAGATTTATCGAATTGCACATGGATCTTTTCCTGGGGATACTTGGTCTCCATTACACTCAATAATGAATCCAGCCGCTGTGCTTTAGTAATAGAGAGAAGGAAAATAAAAAATAAAAGAAGGGAGATATTTTTGTGAAATCTTTTTGTGAACATATTGGGGATCCCGGTTTTTAAGCAGACAAGATAAGTGATTGATAATTTATTAATCATTTACCAACTGCTAAATTGATGATAAAAGACCCTGCTTTTAAATGCAAAAACAGTCCCCAAATATAACGCAGAATTTGAAAGCCATCGCCAATGGAAATACATCGGTCACATACACAGTCAATTATTTCTTAGGGGGACGTAAATCATCAATACCGATCTTTTCAATGTCGTCACCCAATGAATCGGGTTTCTTTTCGAGGATAGCCTTCACTAAAAGATAACCGCCAAATGCGCTTACCAATGCCAGCGCCATTAAACCGGGAATATTGTCTTGTCCAAATAATGCCAGCCCCAGGAAAACACCGATCATTTCTGCTACTATCCATGCACAAATAGTATTTAACCACCATACACGGTGATTCAAACCCTTCTGTTTGGCTAAGTTGCCGTTCTTTCTGCAAAGGAAAAACAGTGCAATTATTTCTATCATTTGATTTTTATTAAATATAAAACCATCACCAAAGCCAACAGCGTGCCTGCTCATGAAGGCTCACAGAGTATTAACAGTAGGGTTTGGAAAAAGTTTTTAAGGAATTGCAAAATCCCATCCATTTAAAATGGATAGGACGAAATGTTTTTAATTAAGTATGATGGTTAGTCGGATGAGACGATACTTATATCAAAATTTACCAGTTGTACAAATTCATTTAACCTTGCATCAAGATCGGCTTTGGAAATTTCCTTAAGTCTGTTTGGACCAAACTTCTCCACACAAAAGCTTGCACATGCGCTGCCCACAATGATCGCTGTTTTCATATTATTGAAACTGATATCTTTTGTCCTGGCGAGGTATCCTACAAAGCCGCCGGCGAATGCATCTCCAGCGCCGGTTGGGTCAAATACTTCCTCCAGTGGTAAACCAGGGGCGGAGAAAACTTGATCTTCGTGAAACAGCAATGCACCATGTTCGCCTTTTTTTATAACCAAAAATTTAGGCCCCATCTTTAAAATAGTTTTTGCAGCTTTAACTAAAGATACCTGGCCGCTCAACTGCCTTGCTTCTGCATCGTTGATCATTAATACATCTACTTTTAAAAGCACTTCTTTCAACTCCTCCAATGCAATATCCATCCAAAAGTTCATGGTGTCCAGTACGATCAGCTTTGGCCTCTCTTTTAATTGTGCGATCACGCTTAATTGAATATTCGGAGATAAGTTGCCTAGCATCAGGAATTCAGTTCCCTGGTAGCTGTCAGGTACAATCGGTTTAAAATCGGCCAATACATTCAGGTCAGTTACCAATGTGTCGCGGGTGTTCATATCAAGGTGATATTTACCGCTCCAGAAAAAAGATTTTTTATCAGGAACCATCTCTACGCCCTCCAGGTGCACTCCACGCTTTTTTAGTTCATCCAGTTCTTCCTGCGGAAAATCGTACCCGATAATGGAAATTTGTTGAACCGGTGTAACAAAGTTGCTGGCTGCATAGGCTATATACACGGCCGCTCCGCCAACGATCTTATCAACTTTACCGAAAGGAGTTTCTATGGCATCAAAGGCCATGCTACCGACTGAAATTAACGCCATATATTTTTGCTTTACTTTTGACCGGCCTGTGAACCGGGTTATTAAAATTTAAAATCCGTGCAAAAGTAGTGGTTTAAGGGGGTTTTAGTTATTCAATCCCTTTTTTTCTGGCGCCGGATGTTAGCTCTTTTTTTATAATAATAATCGTGGCGAGGGTTATAAATGTAATTTTTCAACATCGGTTTTTTACGGATGGCATTATTTTTATAGGCTTGTTACAATATATTATTTGCCGTGCCTGATATTGCTTTTTTTTAAGACAGAAGGCGCAGAACATTTTCTCCCTTTTAATCCGGCAATGAGGTAGTAGGATGAAAAATTAAATTTATGATTGTACATATACACCCGGTAACTCCGCAGCCCCGCTTGATAAAGCAAGTGGTGGAATGCCTGAAAGATGGTGGCATTATCATTTATCCCACCGATACTATTTACGGAATGGGCTGCGACATACTGCAACATAAAGCCATTGAAAGAATTTGTAAGATCAAAAATATTGATCCGCAAAAGGCGCAAATGTCTTTTATATGCAGCGACCTTAGCCGCCTGAGCGATTATACCAGGAGTATTGATACGCCGCTTTACAGAATGCTAAAAAATTATCTGCCTGGCCCTTACACTTTTATATTGCCTGCAAGTAAACAGGTACCGAAAATCTTACAAAGCAAAAAAAATACCATTGGTTTGAGGGTACCCAATAACGTGATTAGTCATGAAATATTAGAAGCTTCCGGCACCCCTATTTTAAGCACTTCCCTGCCGGGCGAAATGGTAGAAGATTATACAGATCCTGAGATCATCTACGAAAGATTCGAATCGCTGGTAGATATTGTAGTAGATGGTGGCATAGGAGGGATGATACCGTCCACCATTGTTGATTGTACCAAAGATGAGTGGACAATTACTAGGCAGGGACTTGGTGAATGGGAGGGGTAGGGAACTGCAATTTACTTTTTTAGGAAACTATATTTATAACTATATCACGGGGTTTAAAAATATGGTTATTGGCGTAAAAAGCGCACTATACGTTTGCATCACAGCCTAATTCCATAGTACCACCAAATTTTTTCAGAAGAACATCATCTTTCTCTCAATCTTCGCCGCTATTTATTTTTAGAAATTTAATCGCCGGGAAAATTTGTTTATCCTTTTGCTTAACTTCCCTTTTTAATCAACTTTTACCCATGCGGCTTTTAAAACAGTCCTTACTCTATTTTAAAGACGGAAATTCCGATAAAGTGTACGAGATTGATCTGTGTGACCTGGGCAGTGATAAGTATGTGGTTAATTTTCGCTACGGACGAAGGGGTGCTCAATTAAAAGAAGGTTGCAAAACTCCTGTGCCACTCTCCCTTGCAGAAGCTGAGAAAATTTTTGATAACCTGGAAACAGAAAAGTTAACCAAAGGATATACCACTTCTGAAACAGGTGAATCTTTGATTGCCGCTAAAACTGCTTTTGCTTTAGACAGCAATAACATCATTCTCAACAACACTTGGGCACTACTGCCCGCCAGTCGCACCAAAGCAATATTACAACGCCTGCACAATGCGGTGAACGGCACTTCATCGAATGAAAAGTTTCCATGGAAATTATCAAGAGTTATCTGGAAGGCCGGTGAATATAAGATCAAGGAGGCTGTTCCCTATATCATTAAATTATTTAACAAGGGCGACCAGTTGCACCAATATTGTTGTACCTGGGCACTTGCCCGTTGCAGCAAAGATGATGTTATTGCAATTGCTGCCTTACAATCAATACATGCTGCTCACACGGCAGCATCCATTGCAAAAATTGCCGGTGCATCGCTGGTGAAAAGCCTGGGTGGTATTGAAAAGGAAACCCATCTTAGTTATTACATCAATAGGCTTCCTGAGCATTTTAGAAATGTTGTACCCTCTGAGGATGTACCTGGATTGGATCAATTGATACAAGAAAGAATTGCCCAGCAACAACCTAACTATAATTGGCTGGAAGATTTGTATATCATTGCTGTTGACAAAAGATGGAGGCGTAGCAGTGTGAAGAAAGTCTTGCAACAAATACCGCTTAGGCCAAATTACTTTAAACACGTTCGTGCTGTATTTAAATTGTCAGAGCTGTTGGATGATTTTGAAATAATGGGTATGCTGGCTTGCCGCTTTGAGCGGGAAAATGAAATGTTCAGGTATTCCATCTCCTTTGCAACAGCAGCAAATAACGAAGTGTATGTTCCGGAAATTGAGGAATGGATAAAAGTACAAAAGGAACTCAAAAAAGTTACGAGCCGGCTTGCCTACTCGCAAAAAACACGTTGGTATTTTCATGGCAGGGTTTTAAGGAAATTACAAATGTTGGGTAAAGACAATGATACAAATTATGTAAAGTTGGCAACGGCCTTGCTGATTGGCTATAAATATAAAGTAGATTTCACCGAGCATTATTCTACGTACAATTATGTTTATGAACGGGGTAGTTATGAACGGGTGGAGACTAAATTTTTACAAAATGCGCAGGCAGTCTTTTTACACCAGGTATTGAGTGGCGAAAATTCAAAAGTAACCTTGCAATCGAATCACTTATGGCGTTTACGTGCTGATAATGAAAAGAAGGCATCTACATCAAAACCAGACAATGCTGCTGTAGAAGTAATTGGTGGTTTTATAAAGAAACTCACCTCCTTTTTTGGCAAGAAAAAGGAGGTCCCTGTTGTAGTGCCAGCGCCTGTTGATACAATAACGCCGGCAACCTCCAATAATAGCGGCACTCCGTTTATGCATTTATGGAATGCAGTACCACAGGCATTTGTACAATTGCTCATGGATGCGGAAATGGAAGAAGTGCACCAGTTTGCAGAAAGCAATCTTAAGTTGCACCCGGATTATCCTGTTATAAAAGAAAGGTTAGATCAGCAGGCCATAAAGCAATTGCTGTTATCTGATTTTGCAATTCCGGCCAGGATCGGTTTTGAATTGGCAGAAGAAAAATATGCCAGTTCAATTCCCGATGCAGAATTTGTGAATGCAACATTGAACAGCATCAATGAAGCTGCTCAAAGCAAGGGAAAGCAATGGGCAGAAGCATACAAATTCGAATATCTAAAACAGAGCAATTTTGTTACGGAGTTAATTTTTGCTAAGCATGCCTCCGTAAGAAATTGGGCGAGTGATTTTCTGAAAAGCAACAGTCTACCCGCCGAAATAAGAAATGCAGTTGTTGGAAAATCAATAGCTCAATTGCTCAATTATAAAATCCCGACTACAGAAAATGAAATCATTATTCAAGATGTTGGCGATGTGCTGTTTGAATTGTTTGGCGATGAACTGAAGCAGGTAAACATCGGGGTAGTGGCAGATCTGCTGCAACATGAAAATGCAGCCGTGCTTTTATTTGGATTACGGCTTTTAAAAATACAAAAGCAACAACTGGATCTGGGTAAATTATCAAAAGAATTTTTATTCAGTTTATTAAGGCATGAACATCCACTTGCAAGAGAAGAAGGCATCGCCCTGTTGAACAACATGGATGTAACGGCTTTGCTACAGTACCCCGACGAAATTATTGTTAGTTGTTTATCGAAGTATGAAAATGTACGACAGGGATTGCCGGCAATTATGCAACGCATGGCTGAAAAGGAAAGTGCTTTTGGAATAAAGGCTTCGGAGCGCTTAATGCCGGTATTGCTTAGGAAAGAAGGAGTTGAGGGCATACACGCCGATGTTAGCCGGTTGCTATGCAATGAACTAAATAATTACCTGCAAAATGCCAATAAAGAAACTGCTCTAAACTTATTGTATTCCAATTACAGCGCTGCGCAAAATGTGGGGTTAGTTATTTTGGAAAAATATACGGATCCATCGCAATTAACCATACCACAAGTGATTGCTTTAGGCGGGCACGAAAACCTGGATGTAAGGGAATGGTGCTGGAAATTTTATGCCGGACAATCCACAAGAATCAAATACGAAAAAGAAACCAGCATTAAATTACTGGAAAGCAAATGGCAGGACACGAGGAGATTTGCTATGCAATATTTTAGGGACCAGTTTACTGAAAACGACTGGAACCCGGAAACGCTGATAACACTATCTGATTCTGTAAAGCCCGATGTAGAAGCATTTGGCAGGGAACTCATCACTAAATTTTTTACTTCCGATAATGGTGTGCAGTATTTATTAAAGCTAAGTCAGCATCCCGGCGAAAAAATGCAATTGTTTGCCACTAATTACCTGGAGCGTTTTGCAGCAGATGATGTAGAAAAACTTCAGTCACTCGATTTTTATTTTCGCTCGGTGCTAACAAGGGTTAACAAAAGCCGGATTGCTAAAAACCGGATCTTTCTTTTTTTATTGCAGGAAGGCAGAAAGAGTGAAGCTGCAGCGATAGCGGTGAGTGCAATCTTATCAGATCTATCCGCAATAGCAGCCATTGGTGATAAAGCGAAATGCATTGACGTTTTGATTCAGCTAAAAGCTTTATATGATGTGGCCACACCTGTAATAGTAAAAGAAGTGGAAGTGAGGACGGGTTAAGCAATTTGAATTATAAGCCTATTTAATTTCGGCGAGTTTGTTGCCTGGAAATAGCAAGTAAAATACGCGAAAGCTATCGGGTGAGCTACCCACGTTCAATAAACAACTTCTGCCTGGTACATTAATAAAAAAAAATAAACGGAATAATGTTATTTAATTATCGCTTTTCAGGAAATACTACGGTTACCAGTTCAGCTTACCAAACCGGGATGAGTTTTTCACCTGATACTTTAAGAGAAAGCGCCTGGTTTGTGGGGAAACTAAATAAAAAAATCGCCTTTCGTGAAGCGATTTCTGCGCTGCATGATGTGGTGGTAAGCGATTTGCGTTTTAAACCAAAAGACAAAACGGCTTACAAAGAATGGGTAGCACAAAATGAATCCCTTTTTTTGGCAGAATACATGGTAGGGTATGATGAAGCAGCGGCCAATAACCGGGTGGAAGAAATTAAAACTGAGTTGGCGGCAGTGCGAAATGAGAAAGACAAAATCATGGGGCCTTTTTACAAAGCCCGTCAGCACTATTTTAATTACCTGTACTCTAAGGACAGGGAAGCCTGGATTGTACTGGACCCTGTAATAACCATTCATCCCGATGAATTATTTTTTGAATGCTTTAGCCAGGATGAAAGTACGTACGGAAAATTGGGGTGCAACTACAATGTGTTTACCAGTATTGATGATTATAAATGTGGTACCACTAACGTTGATTATTCAACAGAATTGTATGAAGAATTTCAGAAGATAAGGGAATATAAAGAGACGGAATTTAAAGTAGACCCGACAGGTTTTGCGGTGCAAACTACAGATGAGGAGGAATACAAAGAAGTGAAGATTGATTTACCGGAAAGCTGGGTTCGTGGATTTTTACAGGTAAGCAGTGCGATGACATTGCCTACCATACGGTTCGACCTGCACCCGATGGACGTTTATAGCATTTGTTTATTGCTACGCCGTTTTAAAGAGAAGAGAGGCCCCCGCTCTTTAAGGTATATTTTAGAACCCGGGCAGCCGGTAAAAATTGTGTTAGAACCCTGGGGTAAAGAAATTATCTGCACCCGTAGCGTATACACGGGCCACAGCAAACATGAAATAAGAACATGGGGCAGGCGGCGGCTGATGATATTAGAGCGGTTGATTCCTGTTGCAAAAAAGTTTACGGTTCACCTGCTTGGTACCGGGCTTCCTGCATTTTATATTGCGGATTTAGGCGACCTCAATTTTACATTGGGACTTAGTGGCTGGACAAATAATGACTGGAGCCATGCTGGCAATTTTGATTTGCTGGCACCCAGGCTGAATGTGGAGGACAATGTAAAACAAAAAGTATTTACAGAACTGAAGAAAAATTGGTTAAGCACTTCACAACAGATTGCCGCCCATTTAAATATTGACAATGCCCAGGTCGCAGGCGCTCTAAGCGCCTATACACAAGCCGGGCGTGTGATTTATGATTTGAATAGTAAATTATACCGCCTTCGTGAATTGAGCCGTGAGCCATTGCCATTTGAAAAATTACGTTTCAGTAATCCGCAGGAAGAACTGGCCGCTGAAATTTTAGAGAAGCAGGAAGTAAAATTCACAGTGGAACAATTAGCTGATCAAACCCTTCAATTGAGGGGTACGGTAAAGGGTAAACGAAAAACATTTAATCCGGCGATGGTAATAGATGCGGATGAGAAAATTAAATCAGCACATTGCGATTGCAGTTATTATGTAGAAAACAAATTATACAAAGGGCCGTGTGAACACATGTTGGCCATCAGGCAGGCATTTAATAAAACAAGGATACAGGTAGCGTAGTGAGAGGAAAGCGAAGGTTAAAGATTTGACGCTGCTCGTTTTGAGATAAAATTATTTTTTTACAAGCGTTCGTATTTCAATTAAACATCGTTGTGTCACTCCCTTGTACTTTTACAGCAATGTGGAACAGCGACTGGTGAAACTTAATAATAAAAACATGGCTATTCTAATAAAATCAAAAACAGCAAACTATATTTGTTAACCGCATTTCATGTTCTTTGACAGAGTAAAAGTAAAGCATGCACCTTGCTTCCTGAAAAGGAAAGAACGATGTTTCGTCGTTCATGCAACATGAGTTGATCATGCATCACCAAATGTAATCTTTACTATGGCATGGGGGTACTATCTCACTATTTACAGTGAAGGCACCTTGTGCCCAAATAGTGAGATAGTACCCCCATGCCTGGCGTTGATTAATCTGGTCGCGGGCGGGCACGAAGGCAGCATCTACTTTTCCTCTGTCATTACATGATTTCTTTCTTCTAACCATGACCGACATTAAATTAACCCGTCAGCAGATTTACGATCGCATCAGGGAAACTTCC
>JBDSAP010000113.1:0-5748 GCA_039922055.1 Ferruginibacter sp. | reverse complement strand
TAAATAAAAAAACCAGCAACACTTTTCTTTTTGTATTGCTGGTTAGTAGTTCTTTTATCATTGCAGCTTTAGTAAACGCCCGGCACTGGAAGGCTAACACACAAACCTACGCCTCATTCCAGCGCCTGATAGCGGTTGTCCTGCGCCTATGGAATAAAAAAACCACCAGCTTTTTACAACTGATGGCTATATAAATTTTGTTTCTTTTAGTAACGCCCGGCACTGGAAACCAAACCCACAAACCTACGCCTCATTCCAGCGCCTGGTAGCTATTGTCCTGCGCCTGTGGTTACACAAGCAAGATTGGCGCAATAAAAAACCACCGATGTTTTACAACCGATGGTTTGAATAATTTATTTTATTGCAGTACTACACGGCACAAGCACTTAACTCACAAACCCGCGTCTAATTGTGATTCTCTTTTATAAATGGATTTGAGTATCTATACTTTTTCCCCTGACTACAATCATAGAAGTATAACTTTCCTCCTTTGTTAAACAAACAAAACTTATTGTTAGTAACCGTATCCTTTAAAACATATAACTTATTGCCATTCGTACTTTTAATAATTCCATAAGTTAAACTGCTATCAATCTTAGAAAATTCATCTTTATAATCTGTCCACATAAAAGAAGAATCAGCGTTAATTATTAACTTTTGTTTTTTTACTGATGTCATTGCTGCCGCAGAAATTTTGTACGTTCTATTATAACTGCCTACGATGTTAGAAGTAGAACAAGAACTTGCAACTGCCATCAATAAAAGAATGTACGTATATCGCATAATCTAAATTCTATTTTATTTTTTTATAAATGGTCTTATAACATAAGGGGCAGTTGGAACCAAACTATAGTTGTAAACAATCTTTTTTACGTCAGATGCATTTATACCAAATAAAATCACAGTTCCTTTTCCAGTACCTATACCATAGTTGGCTCTTAGCGGCAACCCCATTTCTGTTCTAAATAGATTAGGCAAAAACTCTACCTTACCAGCCTTAAACTCTCCATTTGAAGGATCACCTCTTCTTTGAATTCCATGTCCAAAAAATTCATGCTCAAATTGTCTTGCCATATTAAATGTTCTGGTCGAATAACCCCTACTTGTCAATCCTGAAAAATCAAGCGATTTTAATGTTAAATCATCATCATTAAAAGCATCAACATTCCAATACAAACTGTGTCTTGAACCCAATCCTAAAATTCTTATTGGTAGTTCTCCTGCCATCCCGTCGCTTTCATCAACAGAAGTACCACTACTTGTAGTTAAACCATTATGTCCAATAACAATATCTCCAAACTTCTTTAAAGATTTTTTCTTTGAATCTGTAGAACTAAGTATTGATACTAATTTTGATTTCGCTGTTGGAGAGACTTTATTATCCGTTTCAACTTCCCCATCATAATAAAGCATATTGGTTTTTGAATTATAACCTACTTTAATACCATATTCGCTATTAAACATTTTTTGAACCTTATCAGGTAGAACACCAGTTGGTTTCCCATCATTGCCGTAAATTTTTGTAGGTATTGAGTCTCCATTATTATCAGGATAAAGTATTGGATTTCCAGCAAAACAATTATACGGACTTATTGATATATTGGGTCTTGGGTCAACATTCCAACGCCTGACTATTCTGCTATCATATTCCCAAAACTCAGCAGTAGTAATATTCTCGTTAAGTTCACTTTCCTTTTCCTGGCCATTTATTGAGAACCTGTATCTGGATGTAGGAGTAGCTTGATAAGTTCTGCCGGGCATTTGCATACCTCCCGAAAAATAATCGTTAGCCGTAACAACATCAGCGTTATAGTAATCAATCACTCCATCAGTGTTAGCATCAACGCCAATCTTCTTATCCGACACAGTTACCAGCACATTACCTAAGTGATTCTTCTTATTCCATCACCGATTTACGATATCTTTTGGAGAAAACTCTCAACCCTTATTTCCCACCCTGGCTGAAAAATATATACCTGTCCCGATGAGCTTCCAGCTCTACCCTTGTATTCACATCAATATGCATTACCGGCACTTTATCTGCGCTAACTGCTGGCCATTTTGGTAGCCCTGCGCCATTTGGATTCAGAGTCTTTATGAAATTTACAAAATAGGCCTGCATTGTTTTTGATACTTTATAATCTTCCGGTTTCCAGTCGAACACTTTGTTTAATGGAAGATTGCCCATCGCATATTCTATTTCGGCAGAATGCACAGCGCCTTTTGCAGGCGGCGCCTTCTTTGTGTTGGCATCATTTTTAACTACACCCCCAGCAAGGCCGGGAGATACATCACCCATGGCTGCGGTCATTTCGGGGCGGGGACGGGAGAATAAATACCGGTAGACTGGCTTGCCGGTTTTTGCCTGAAGGTCTGACCATAGCCAGGTGCTAAGCCCAATGAAGCGATCGCTTGCAAGGTCTGTTGCTACCTGCTCTACATCTGCATCGTCCGCAGGATTATATACCGCTAAAACTGCCGCGGCATTGTCGCCATATAATTTCTTCACTGCCTTTTCAAAGTTCTCTTTTGTTGGCGTTTCATTGCCGAGGATGCCACGAGAATTCCCTTCTTCAGAATTCCAGCCAACAAGCAGTGGCACTTGCGCCTGCTCCCCTGCTTTGAAGATCTCTAATGGATCTTTTGGAAAAAAATACCCATCTATTGTGCGGCCAAAACGAAAGGGGCCAAACTTACCTGCAGCCTCTCCCAGTTTATCCGCAGGCATGGCACGAAGATCAGCAAGGCTGTTCGCATTAACTGTTTTAGCAAATTCAACTCCGCTTGCCTCACCATCTTTAAGAGGAACGGCCGACAATGTTCCAAGGATGGAACCGCTCTCTCCAATTGCCCCGGCGATCAGATCTTTGGACAAAGGAGAAGCCATCTGTGCACTTACTGAAACAGAACCGGCAGACTCGCCGGCAATGGTCACTTTTTTAGGATCACCACCAAATGCAGCTATATTTTGTTGTACCCAGCGCAGTGCAGCATATTGATCGAGCAGGCCGTAGTTACCGGATGCCTGGTGAGGCGATTCTTTTGAAAGTTCAGGATGGGCAAAAAAACCAAATACTCCGAGCCGGTAGTTTACCGTAACCGCAATAATCCCTTTAGTAGCCATGCTTTCACCGTCGTAGCGTGGTTCAGATCCATCGCCAGCAACAAAGCCGCCGCCGTAAAAATACACCAATACAGGAAGCTTATTTCCTTTAGCAGGGGCCCACACATTCAGGTAAAGGCAGTCTTCGCTTTTACCTTTAAAACGAAAATCCATATCGCCAAAAATGGGTGGTTGCATAGCGCCATTTTCAAATTTGTCTGCCTTGCGTACACCTTCCCAGTTTTGCACAGGTTGTGGTTCTTTCCAGCGTAGTTCACCAACGGGTGGCGCTCCAAATGGAAGCCCCTTAAATGAACGTACGCCACTGGCTTCAATAGTTCCTTCAACAACGCCATTAGCAGTTGTTACACGATTGTTGTTTTGCGCATTTGTTGCCATAATTGAAAAGGACATCAGGGAAATAAAGAGTAGTTTTTTCATATACTTTGTTTGGGAGATTTTACGTAACCGTTAGGCAATAATAATTAAAAATGATGATGAAAAATGTTCTTATACTGAGCAAGGGATAAATTAATGACCCGGTATTTTGCTCCTCATTGATAAAATGTACAAGAGTGCGACGCCAATGAAGCTTAATTGAAAAATTGCTGCCGGGCTCAAAAAAATTGTTCAATTATTTTATCCTTGTTTACTGTACAATTTCGTCGCTATATTTTTATTCTGCGTTTTGATTCAGTAACATCCAATAAAAACCTAACTCGTTGATGGCTTTTATAAAACCATCAAAGTCGACCGGCTTAACAATGTAACTGTTAACGCCTAAAGAATAGCAGCTATCGATGTCCGGACTTTCTTTTGATGAGGTCAATACAATAACGGGAATTCTCTTAGTGAGCTCGTGCTGCTTGATTATTCTCAGCACTTCTATGCCATCCATTTTGGGCATTTTCAAATCGAGCAAAATCAACCTGGGCTTTTTATTAGTATCCCGTCCGGCAAATTCACCGGTACCAAAAAGGAATTCAATTGCCCTTGCGCCATCATCAAGGTGAATAAGATTGTTAACCAGGTGGCTTTTTTTGAGGGCCCGAATGGCCATTTCCGCATCCTGTTTATTATCTTCCACCATTAAAATTTCTACTTCTTCGTTTTTCATAATTGTATTGGAGATTTTGGTTTTACTGTTCAGGGATGGCGAATGAAAAAACAGCGCCTTCATTAATTTTTGCTTCCGCCCACACTCTTCCGCCATGTTTATTTATGATACGCTGAACGATAGCAAGTCCAACGCCCGTGCCTGGAAATTCTTCAGTAGAATGCAGCCGTTGAAAAACACCAAATAGCTTGTGTACATATTTCATATCAAAACCAACTCCATTGTCGCTGATGGAAAAAATCAATTCGCGACCCTCTTTTTTGGAGCTTATTGTAACAACCGGATGCTCTTTTTTTGCGGAGTATTTAATTCCATTTAAAATAAGATTGACCATCACATGATTCAGCAGCGAGTAATCTCCCATAACGGGATGCAGCGGCTCTACCCGGATGTTTGCAGTGTGCGGGGTTGTTTCATTTATTTCAGCCACAACATTTTTAGCCAGTTCATTCATGTTGATAGCTGATCGTCTGATCTCTTTTCGTCCGAGCCGCGAAAATGCAAGCAGGTCATCAATCAACAGCCCCATCCTGTTACCACTATCCTTTATTACTTTCAGCAGCCTCCGCCCTTCATTATCCAGGCTATTACTGTAATCTTCCTCCATGATCCTGGCATATCCATTCACCGCTCTTAAAGGCGCACGCAGGTCGTGTGATACAGAATAAGAGAACGCCTCCAGCTCTTTATTGGCCGCCATCAACTGCTCCTCCGCTTTTTTTCTTTTAGAAATATCGTAAGCTATGGTAATGGAATAACGCACCTCTCCTATTAAAAAATGATCCAGGGAAAGCAATACAGGGAAACTTTCACCCGATCTGTTGAACGCCGAAACTTCTTTATCTCTTATTTTGCCATTCTCTATATATTCCTGTTTTAGTTTTTCACGGTCCTCTTCATGAATCATATTCAGATCAAGCGATGTACGACCAATGACTTCTTCATAACTAAAACCTGTTAGTTCCAGAAAGCTCTTATTGGCATCCCGGATAATACCTGTTTCAATCACTGCTATTGCGATCCCCACCGGGCTTGTATCGAAAATTTTAGAAAACTTTTCTTCGCTTTCTTTAAGCCGCAGCATGTTTGATTGAAGATCTTTATTTACTTCTTCCAGTTGCGCTGTCCGATCCGCCACTTTTTGTTCGAGCCCTACATTCAGTTCACGAATATGTTGCTCTGCTTTTTTTAACTCGGTAATATCTATTACCACCACCATTGCGGCATAAATTTTATCATCTTCATTTTTCAAGGGAACAAATCTTGAAAGCGTATAGTAATCTCCGCGTTTTGTATCATAAGTAAAAACTTCGCCACGAAAAACGCGTTCAAAATCCGGTAGCACTTCAGCATATCTTTCCCGCGATAAAACGTCCACGGCTTTTTTTCCAAGGAGCTGTTCTTTTGAATATCCTAATTTATCTAGCAGATCTCCCTCAATTAAAAAATAACGGTAATCTTCATCAAGCAGGCAAATAACCGATCCCGGAATACCTGATGCAATCGCCTTGTACATCTTTTCACTCTC
>JBDSAP010000112.1:0-11578 GCA_039922055.1 Ferruginibacter sp. | reverse complement strand
CAAGGTTCTTTTCTTTTTTTTCTTGACAAAAAAAAGAATCCCGATTTCTACGCTGCAAGCCCGGTCGGGACGTACCGCAAAAAAAGTCAAGAACAAACGATGGGCTCCGCCCGTTTGTTCCGGCCCGCGCCACGTCAACACCCTGCTTTTTTCTTGGTTATTAAAATGGGTTACAGGATGGTTGAGTAGCATTCTTTTTTCAAGTTGCTTTTCAATCTATTTGTTTGGGAGAGGTTGGATTATTTATTGGCCTTTGATAGAGGCATTACGGAGATTGGAGTTTCTGCTTTTTTATTTTTACAGTTGCTTGCATTTAATTCTGGATATTGTCTGTTTTTTTTAGTGTCATGCATTTTAATCCTGATCATCCTGCAAATCTTTTAAATCCTGTTCTGTTTTGCATTTTAATCCTGATCATCCTGCTAATCTTTTAAATCCTGTTCTGCAATCATCAATTTATCTCCAATTGATCTTTAGACGGCAATTTCGGAAAAGTAGTATGTGGCTCTGCCTGGTACCAAAAAACTGTGGAAGCAATATCATCCTGCAATGGAAGGTATCTTCCCCCATCACGCCAGCCCAATGCCTGGATAGTCACTTTCAGATTTTGCTCAAAACGTATAGGATCTGTTATATGCCAGCGGTACAGGCCAAAACGTTGTGCTATACCATAGTGGCCATCACCTTTAATTACCTGCGGCAAACCTGCATAAGCATTCGAGAATTCTGTATAATTAGCCGTTTCCACACCGGCCGCATTTTTTGAACGGGTATCAAAATCGTAAGATCCGCAGAAATAATCTTCTGTTCCGGTGCCACAGACCGTAGGATAATCGGTATCGCCGTCCATAAAGAATTTTATCTCGCCTTCGCCCCACCATCCATTATTGTGAACGCCCCAGGCTATGTAAGTTCCTACGTATTGCCCCTTTCCTTTTATATTATCTACCAGCGTATAATCCGTTTTGTAAGGCAATGGATTTACCCGGTTGAACTGTGCATGAAAATAAGCCGCATCTGCAGGCACATCCGTCAAAATATAATCTACCTGGTAATATAAAACCATATCTACCTCATCAATATTCTCCATTGTTATTTTACACTTTTTTCTGAACGGCATTGGCCAGTAACAGTTAAAAGCACTGCCGGGATTTACACATACTGCAAGTGATTGCAGGGAAGAATATTTTCCCCAGCCCATACCAAAGAAATCTCCAACGGGCACTTCAACGGAGGGAGTTGTTTCACCGTCCCAATAAAACCGTAAAATAGAATACCGCCAGTTACCGGTTGGTGTCATCCATATATGTTGTATCGAGCCCTGGCCATCTATTTCAGCAACTGTAAAAGTGGTTTTTGATTTTATCACCACACTCGGACTTACTTTCCATCCCTGCCCAAGATCTCTTGATGCATTCGCCCCTGTGCCGTTGGTGGCTTTTCCGCCGGCTCCTTTTGCGCCATTAAAATTCTCAGGGCTTATAGAACGTGTCTTTGCATCCGACATCCTGTAAACGTTACCCATACCCCCTTCGATGCCATTATACTTTTGCTGTGCCTGTGTTGTGAGTGCGACGATGCTGCAGATGAATAACGAGAAAAGATGTTTTTTCATGATTGATATTTTAAAGTTTATATATTCCTGGTGTTGAATGAGTCGTTAACTTAAATTGGAAAGGCTGCTCGTTGCCCAAAGTTTCGAACGTACAAGAGGGCGATGCAACGATGATGCAATGAAAAACAAATGTTCGGACAAAAATATTTTTCTTAAATAAACGATCGTGGATTTTGAATGATTAAACGATTAAGTTCTATTTTTTTAAAGCAATAATATTGGTTAGCGTTCCGATATCGTCAATGCTGATATTTACCACATCATTTTCATTCAATGTAAAATCATTCGGCGGAACCACGCAGGTGCCCGTCATCAGGAAGCTGCCATATTTAAAATCCATTTCACGATACAGCCAATCGGCCAGTTCGTTCAGCGAGCGCTTCATTTTGGTAAGTGTTGTTCCGTCTTCAAACATCTTTGTTTCACCCCTGTAAATAGTCATGTTGATTGCAGTGGTTAAAGAGATTGGCTCTTCACTAACGTAGAGGCATGGCCCAAGTGAAGCGCTGCCCTCATACATTTTTGCCTGTGGAAGATATAAAGGATTTTCACCTTCAATGCTCCTGGAACTCATGTCGTTCCCAATTGTATATGCCTGAATAGCGCCGTCTGAATTGATGTATAATGCAAGTTCGGGTTCAGGCACACTCCAGGTAGAATCTTTACGGATATTTACCTTGCCCTGGTGGCCGGCAACCCGATAAGCCAACGCTTTAAAAAATAATTCAGGTCTCTCGGCATCGTACACACGCTGGTAGCAATCAGCCGCACCGGAGTCTTCAGATTCTTCCATCCTTGCATCACGGCTTCGTAAATAGGTTACGCCTGCAGCCCATACTTCCTGGTTGCCAATTGGCGGCAACAAATAATTATTTATCAGATCCTGCGCTTCGGCATCATCCATAGCTTCCAGCTCTGTGGTTGCCTGTGACAGATGCTGGTAAAGATCACGTCGGTTTATCAGCTCATCCCAATCACCATTGAGCTGAAACCATTTTTCGTTTTGTTTTAAAATATTTCCCTTTAAAGTTTTGTATAAATGCATAGTAAAAGTTTATCTTTTTACAGTATCGAGATCAACACCTAATAGTTGTTGCGCCAATTGTTTTAATGATGCATAGTCACCCTGGAAGTGACAGGTAATTTCTTTGTACTGTCCTGTTTCTCCTTTTTTTAATTCCAATGCGGGTGATGATGATTCCACTTCATAGAACGGCCCCATCTGGGTTCCATCTGCAAGCGGTCCATCATTGTATGAATTGATTACATCGCCCTTGTAAGGCTCTTTCTGCTTTTCCCATTTACTATTTACATAAGCCGCGTTTTTGTTTACCTGCGGGATGATGATCGTCAGAATATTTTTTTCGAAATCAAAGCTTGCGGCAATTGGTTTAGCTACCAGCGGCGAGAGGCCGATCTTGCTCCTGTATTTTCCATCACAGGTAAAAAACAGCACACTATCTTTTACCTTTAAACGCTCAGCAGGTATTGGTCCAAAATAGTTATCAGTAATGTAGGACCGTGCCTTGGCGATAGGATGAAACGGAATGATAACCACTGTTTTGGGAGAAGGAGTGAACATACCGAGAAGCCATATAGAAACCAGTCCCTTTTCTTTTACCCAATCCTCATTGCTTGCGTTCGTGACCTTGTTATTTGTTTCAAACCCTACAAAATGCAGGTTGGCTGGAATAGCTGTCTGTAGCTTACTTGCCAGCTCGTCTTTTGAAAGCAAGCTTATTTTTCTTTCAATGGAGATATCAAATTTTGTTCCGCTGAAATTTGTAATGGTTGTGTTTTTTGTAAATGTTGCAGAAGATTTGTTTGATTGTGTAACCTCGTAATTTTCTGTATCTATAAATGAAGGAACCTGCCAATGATTAATATTAAATGAATCGCCTGCTTTAAAATATAAGGAGTATTGGCCGCCTTCGGGGCCCATCCAAAATCGTTCTTCGCCGCCAACGGGATTGAATTGTTGTTTCTTTTCTGGTGCAGCTATCAATCCATAATTTAACCACCCGAAGCTTGTGCCAGTGTCGCCTGTGGCTGTACTGGTCATTACCCGTCCCTGGTAATCCGCAGACAGAAGAACCCTGGCGCTCGAATCTTCATTTGTTAACTCCAGCACTTTGGTGGTATACTTTTTTAAGAAGCCGGCATCGTATGCATACATGCCTTTTTTTGAAACAACAGCGGAATCATTTTTGGATGGGGTTGTTTGCTCGCTTTGATTATTGCAGGATGCAGCAGTAATTGAAATGCAGACCGAAACACATCTCCAAATATTCATATAGCTAAGTCTCATTGTAAAATCGGTTTTATTTGATTAATGGATTAAACAAATACTTCCCTCGATTCTGTTTGCTTTGCCCTAATATAAAGTAGCCATATTGAGATCGTATCTGAAAGAAAAATTTACCGGGTACACCAGCACACTATGATAATTATCAGACAAATTATTGATTAATTAATTTCATCAGCCGTAAATTTCCCATTTACCTGCCTCCATATATGCGATGGATTTTCATTCTTTAGTGCCTCGGGTAAAATATCCTGTGGACTGTTCTGGTAACAGACGGCACGTGTAAAACGATAAATGGCCGTAGTGCCAACTGATGTTGATCTGCTATCTGTAGTTGCAGGATATGGACCACCATGCACCATTGCATGAGTAACTTCCACACCGGTAGGAACATTGTTAAAAATAATTCTACCAGCTTTTAATTCGAGCTCATGGATAAGCGCTGTGTTTTCAGCAAGGTCTTCATCCGTTCCCCAGATGCTTATTGTTATCTGGCCAGGCAGTCGCTTTGCCACTTCGTACAACTCTTCGCTGCTGGCGGCCGTAACATGAACAGAAGCGGGACCAAATACTTCGTGTACTAAATTCTCATTCGATAAAAAATTATCCGCAGATGTTTGAAACATATAGGCGGTGGCAGCTTTCTTTAAGCCATCCTCTTTGCCGGATGCAATTACCTTCACATCTTCTGAAGCCAATAGCTTTTGTATACCCGCATTATAATTGTTGTAGATATTTTCGGTAAGCATACTGTCTGCATTTGCTTTACTGATAACGACCGAAAAATCATCCGCGAAACTTTTTGTATCAGCAGAATCAACTGATACAAGTATACCAGGATTTGTACAAAACTGTCCTGCACTTAAAAGATTTGACAAAGCCAATTTTTCCGCAAGCGCAGACCGCTGCTGCTCTAAAATTTTTGGCAGGATGAACACCGGGTTGGTGCTGCCCATTTCAGCATACACCGGGATCGGTTCGGAGCGTTTTGCTGCTGCATCAAATATTGCTTTACCACCATTCAACGAGCCTGTAAAACCTACCGCTTTTATTAGCGGATGTGTTACAAGAGAAATGCTGCATTGATTGCTTTTGCCCTGCAGCAACGAGAAGACACCTTCTGGAACATCCGAATCTTTGGCGGCCTGTATAAGAATGGCGCCTGTCATTTCGGAAGTGGCGGGGTGCCCGGGATGAGATTTATAAACCACCGTACATCCAGCAGCCAGTGCTGAAACTGTATCACCGCCGGCTACCGAAAAAGCAAAGGGGAAATTACTTGCACCAAAAACAGCGACAACACCAAGTGGTATTTGAATTTGCCTGATATCTGGTTTAGGTAAAGGCGCACGATCGGGTTGTGCGGTATCAATGATTGCTTTCACCCATGAGCCTTCTCTTAATAATTGAGCAAAGAGTTTTAGCTGATTGATGGTGCGCTGTACTTCTCCTTCAAGGCGGGGCTTTGGGAGGTTTGTTTCATGCATCGCCATTTTTACCAGCTCATCTTTTGCGGACCCGATCCCTTCAGCGATCTTCTCAATAAAAGCTGCTTTCTTTTCCGCAGGTAAAAGCCGGTACGATGCAAACGCTTTGTGCGCCAGTGTTGCGGCCTGGTTAATTTGTTCTTCAGACGCTTCATTAAATGCGAAGTCGGCTGAGTTATCATCCCGAAGGATGGAGGATGAAAAGATATTATCTCCTTCTCCTAAAGTGGCGTAACCAATTAGATTCTTTCCGGTGAGCATAGACTGGTGATGTTTTTTAAAATGCCTTGTAAATGCATTTATGATAGTTAAAGTATGTTGTGTTGGTTCTGTAAATGTATACAGGTAAATTCCAGCAACGGGCGGTAAACATATCCCATATTTCTGAATTAAAAAAATGTTGTGACGGTGTTTTTCGGTGGTTTTGTTGCTTTCTTTTTTAATGGTATTAATAAACCCGGATAGCTACGCTAAAATATTTCAATCTCTAACTTTCTAAGACTTTAAGCGATCCACTTTTTCTATTTTTTACCGAAGATTTTTAGAACAAGCGTCACTGCAATTGATGGATGCAGTCATTTTCATTTGTTACAACCATCATAACTCCTCAGATGAAAAATTGCAGGTTTATGCAGGTTTAAGGTAATTTCTTAAGTGTTTTAAATTTTTTTATTGCCAAAACTATGATATAAGCCGCACTTCCCTAATTTACTTGTCACATTCTTTTATTCCTTGATCAAAAGCTTTGGTGGGATCAGTAAGGCATGTCACTATTCTTAACCCTGTGGCAGTGTAATTTTTTGTAAATTTGATAAAACCATTTTATGCAGGCAGACGATTTAAAAAAAGAATTGGTAGCCTTAATTGAAACCACCAATGATGAAGAACTGCTTTCCTTATTAAGGGAAGATATGGTCTTCTATGGAAGATTGCCTGGTAGCGATGTTACCGATAATTTAAGCGATGAACAATTAAACGATCTTAAACTATTGGCGGAAGAAATGGATGAAAAGGAAACACATACACTGGTTGAATTTAAAAACGCCACTCAACAATGGCGTACCAGGTAGTTTTTAAAAAAAGATTTACCAATAAAGTACTCAATGTGCTTTCCAAATGTTGAATCTTCCAAATCAGCTCTATCTCTTTATTGATCATTGATCGTTGTCATCCAGCAGATCATTTGTGTCCGCTTAATCTTGTCCTTCCTCCTCCCCTTGGGGGAGGTCGGGTGGGGCCGCTCCATCAGCTTTATCTCGTTAATGATCGGCATTAGCTCGTTGATGATCGCTGCTATTCAGGAAAAATTTATTATTAGTTGACTCTTGCCTTCCTCCTCCCCTTGGGGGAGGTCGGGTGGGGCCACTCTGCTACACCCCCACATCCGCCATATTAGGAATATCTACAGCTTTGTACTTGCCCGCATCCAGTTTTTTCTTTGTTTCTTCAAACGCTTTTAAAGTAATTTCTATGTCTTCATCGCTGTGTGATGCAGTAGGTATCAGCCTGTAAATAATTTCGCCTTTCGGTATCACCGGGTACACCACGATGGAACAGAAAATATGATAATTTTCCCGGAGGTCCATCACCATTTGTGTTGCTTCGGGTACATCGCCTTTCATATAAATAGGCGTGACCGGTGAATTGGTTTGGCCAATATCAAAACCTCTTTCCCTTAATCCATTTTGCAGCCGGTTAACATTGTGCCAAAGCTTTGCTCTTAATTCCGGCATCGTCTTTACCATTTCCATCCTGTGCAGCATGCCTTCTACAACTACCAGCGGAAGACTCTTTGCAAATATCTGGCTCCTGGTGTTGTAGCGCAGGTATTTCAGAACGTCTCTCGGTCCGCTGATGAATGCGCCAATGCTTCCCATACTTTTTACAAATGTGCTGAAGTACAGGTCTATCCCGTATTGGCAACCCTGTGCTTCATCAGCGCCGGCGCCAGTTGGTCCCATATAACCAAAGCCATGTGCGTCATCTATCAATATCCTGAACTCATATTTTTCTTTAAGTCCAACGATATCTCTTAAAATACCCTGCTCGCCATCCATCCCAAATACACCTTCTGTAATAACCAATATACCGCCGCCTGATTTTTCAATTAGTTTTTCAGCACGCTGCAATTGTTTCTCCAGGTCTTCCACATCATTGTGTTTGAATGCGAATGTGTGTCCCATGTGCAGGCGGATACCGTCCACGATACATGCATGCGCTACGGCATCGTACACGATCACATCCCGCCGGTTTACCAATGCATCTATACAGCTCATGATACCCTGGTAGCCGAAGTTCAGCAGCATAGTATCTTCACGGTTTACAAATTTGCTGATCACCCTTTCCAACTGGTCGTGTTTGCTGGTGTTGCCACTCATCATTCTGGCGCCCATCGGGTTGCCCATGCCATACTTAGCAGCGGCTTCCGCATCCACTTTTCGTACTTCCGGATGATTCACTATGCCGAGATAATTGTTGAGGCTCCATACAATCATTTCCTTACCCCTGAATTGCATGCGTGGCCCAAGTTCACCCTCCAATTTTGGAAAAGCAAAATAGCCATGTGCCCGATCCATGTGCTGACCAATTGGTCCGCCATCTTTAACTAATTTTTCAAAAACATCTGCCATATCCTGGTTTGTTGGTTGTTATAATTACTGACATCTATCCGCTTAAATTTCGTGCCGGCAGGATAAGAAACCGCCTTCTATAGGTGCAGGAGTAGCCGGTAAGCAGAGATAAGCTTTAATTTAAGTGGGGCAAAATTAAGGTTTTTGGCAAAACAAATAACAATGTGGCAACGCTGCGGTTAGCTCTTTAAATATTGATACTATTATATTTGCTAAAATTTTTCCATGCACTACAAGATAAAGCCACTGTACTTTTCTTTTTTGTTCCTCGTTTTTTCAACTGCCTTTTCCCAAACCAACTCAAAAAGTAATTCCGCTGCTGGTAAAAAGCCAAAGCTGGTGGTAGGCATAGTAATTGACCAAATGCGGTGGGATTATTTGTATCGCTTCAATGACCTGTATGGAACAGGCGGCTTCAAACGAATGATCGGCCAGGGTTACAGTTGCGAAAACACTTTTATACCTTATATGCCCACGTACACGGCGCCGGGACATACTTGTGTGTACACCGGCAGTGTGCCTGCCTATCATGGTATTGTTGGAAATAACTGGTACGATAAAAGCAAAAGGCAAAATGTTTATTGCACAGATGACAGCACCGTGAACACGGTAGGCAGCAATACGGTGGCAGGGAAAATGAGTCCGCGGAATATGTGGACTACCACCATTACAGATGAATTACGGCTTAGCAATAATTTCAAAAGCAAGGTGATCGGTATATCGTTGAAAGACCGGGGCGCTATACTACCGGCAGGTCATAGTGCTAATGCCGCTTATTGGTATGATGATAAGGTTGGCAAATGGATAAGCAGCACTTTTTATATGAATGCTTTGCCAGGGTGGGTGGCTGATTTTAATGCAAAGGATCTTCCAGCGGTTTACATGGGCAATGATTGGAACACGCTTTTACCTGCAACCCGATACGATTTAAGTACCACAGATGACAAGCCTTATGAAAATGCCATCATTGGCGAAAAGACAGTGACCTTTCCGCATAAATTAAGCGCCATCGGCTCAGAAAAATATGCAGCATTTAAGTACACGCCTTATGCCATGAGCTATACTTTTTATTTTGCAAAACAAGCGATCATCAATGAGCAACTTGGATCAGGAGCTGTCACCGATTTTTTGGCCGTGAGCATTTCTTCTACAGATTATATCGGGCATAGTTTTGGTCCAAATTCTATTGAAGTAGAAGATACCTATTTGCGGCTCGACAAGGATATTGCCAACTTTTTAAAATACCTGGATACAAAACTTGGCGCCGGAAATTACCTCGTGTTTTTAACCGCCGATCATGCGGTGGCGCACATCCCCGATTTTTTAAAAGAACATAATCTGCCTGGTGGCACATTTGAAGATGCAGAAATTGCCAAAGAAATAAACGAGGCCATTGAAAATAAATTTGGCATAAAAAAAGCAATTCTTTCATTACAAAATTACCAGGTGTACCTCGACGATTCACTTATACAAATCGCCGGTAAAAATTTTGACGAGGTAAAGAATTTTACCATTCAATTGCTGAAGGCAAAACCATTTATTGTAAATGCCGCAACCACCCTGGAGTTGAATGCTATGGCTTTGCCCGAGCCGCAAAAGAAAATGTTTAGCAATGGCTACAACCCAAAACGCAGCGGTGATATTTTCTTTACTTTAAAGCCTGGGTATTTTGATGGAGGCAGCAAAGGCACTACGCATGGATTATGGAATCCTTATGATGCCCATATCCCACTGCTGTTTTACGGATGGAATGTGAAACAGGGAAGGACCAACCGCGAAACTTATATGACAGACATAGCTGCAACAGTAGCGGCCATGCTGCAAATACAAATGCCGAACGGCTGCGTTGGGAAGGTGATTACCGAACTGATCAAATAGATATTCTTTCTCAGTAAATTTCCAACCATTGTAAGGATTTTTGTCCGGGCATCTTTGCTTTGTGCAACTTCGGAGGCGTCGCACTCTTGTACGGCAAATCTTCATGGTACTTTGTCCACAATTCGTACGCCATTTCACTCAATTCATTCCGCTTCCCTTATATAGGTGACCAGGAAAATATTACGGCAAACAACGAAACAGAAACTTTCGATGTACCCAGGGGCGTTGCAACAAATTACAAGATGAACCAGTTGTTCCAGTTAGGACAAGCAAATTATTGAGACGAACAATCAAAATCATAGCCATGAGACGATTCGCAAATTGAAGTGTCCTTGTAGTAGATCAATTCGTGTAATTTGTGTAATCAATTTTAATTCGTGTAATTGTTACAAATTACAAGATGAACCGGTTGTTCCAGTTAGGACAAACAAATTATAGTGACGAACAATCAAAATCATAGCCATAAGACGATTCGCAAATTGAAGTGTCCTTATAGTAGATCAATTCGTGTAATTAGTGTAATCAATTTTAATTAGTGTAATCAATTTTAATTCGTGTAATTGTTTTTTAATTCGTGTAATAAGAAATATGTAATCCTTTTGCCCTCTGCATCCTCTGAAAACAAAACTCGCTTATGAAAATATTCTGCCTGGTTATTATCATACTCTTCCCTTTCTTTTGTTCCTCCCAAAACAGCCCGCAAAAATTTCGTCAAAAAAGCTGGCAAACATTTGCCTACATGATTACAGCCGCCGAAGCGGAAAAATTTATAGCGTGGGATTCTATTGCAGTGGACCATTTTATTGAGAGGGAGCCCACAATGGTTTTTCATGCGGACTCTGTTGATGAAGAAAAATTGGCTGTTGGTAACTATGTACTGATCAATATAAATGGCATTTATGTGAACGCGGATTTTCTTTGTATTAGTAAACTCGTTGTATTGCCGGTCAATAACAAACAGCGGTTGCAATTAGATATTCGAAATAAAGCGGGCGAATTTATACCGGGCGCTAAAGTTTTCGTGAACAATGTTGCCGCTAACTACGACGAAGAATCTAAAACCTTTCGTGTAAATAAAAGAAAGCTGCAAAACGTGTTCTTGAAAGTTTATGCGCCAGGCGATACGCTTTATGTTACGCTCCCGGAAAAAGAAGATTACTATGCTAAATCTATTTGGCAGCAGAGATGGCAGAACTGGCGGCAGACAAGGGTCTTCAACTATCTTTCCTGGATTCCATCCAGGATCAAAACTTTATTTCGCCCTCGGTATACATATAAGAGCAGCAGAATAGGAGCAAAAGGATTTATTGTTTTTAACCAGCCAAAGTATAAGCCATTAGATACTGTTAAGTTTAAAGGCTATGTTGTAAATAAACATGGCAATCAATACAAAAAAGATGTAGAGGTCCACCTGGTTTATAACATTAAGGGAAAAAGCAATGACCAGGTGATCGCCACCTTGCAACCGGTTAGCCCAGGTGCTTTCGCCGGCCAATTTATATTGTCAGATACAATCCCGGCCGATATAAGTTGCAGGCTGATCTTTAAGACTGCAAGGAAAAAAGAGATCATACAAAATCAATTCTCAATAGAAGATTATGTGCTGGATGAAATAGGGTCTTATGCATTCAGCAGTGATAAAGAAATTTATTTTAAGAACGAT
>JBDSAP010000111.1:0-4178 GCA_039922055.1 Ferruginibacter sp. | reverse complement strand
GATCCGGACGGAGCTGTGATGATAATGATCTTGTTTGAGATGGACATTTGCAAAGAAAAGAAAGAAAAGGCAAACGCTATGGTGGCGGCCGCTATAAATAAATTAATTGATACGTTTTATATCTGCCCCAAGTTGCTGCAATCTTGTGTCGATGTTCTGGTATCCTCTATCTATCTGCTCAATATTTTGGATGGTACTTTTTCCTTCTGCGCTCAATGCTGCAATCAGCAATGCTACCCCTGCCCGAATGTCTGGACTGCTCATGGTAATGCCACGCAGTTTTTGTTCTCTTTCAAGCCCGATCACTACCGCACGATGCGGATCGCAAAGAATGATCTGGGCGCCCATTTCTATCAACTTATCTACAAAAAACAAGCGGCTCTCAAACATTTTTTGATGAATGAGTACGCTGCCTTTTGCCTGTATCGCCGTTACCAGCACAATACTTAAAAGATCAGGGGTAAAGCCGGGCCACGGATGATCGTAAATAGTGAGCACACCTCCATCCATATATTTTTGTATCTCGTATAGATCCTGCGCCGGAATATGTATATCATCACCGGGAAAATTCATTTTAATGCCCAATTGTTGAAATCTTTCCGGGATCACACCAAGGTGTTCAAGGCCCACATTCTTTATCAGGATATCGCTTTGGGTCATCGCAGCCATTCCAATAAAGCTGCCAACTTCTATCATGTCGGGCAAAATTGTATGTTCCGTTCCGCCAAGGTAATCCACTCCCTTTATGGTAAGCATGTTACTCCCCACGCCGCTAATTTCCGCTCCCATCCGGTTTAGCATTTTACACAACTGCTGTAGATAAGGCTCGCATGCTGCATTATAAATGGTGGTGGTGCCGGTTGCCATTACCGCAGCCATTAAAATATTCGCAGTACCTGTAACGCTTGGCTCCTCCAGCAAAATATTTGTACCCTTTAATTCATTGGCGGAAAGGTAAAAGAAACCTCCGGGGTTATAATTAAACGATGCGCCCAGCTTTTCAAAACCTATAATGTGTGTATCCAATCTCCTCCTGCCTATTTTATCTCCCCCTGGCTTTGGTATAAATGCTTTTTTAAATCGTGCCAGCATTGGCCCGGCTAACATTACAGAGCCCCTTAGCTTACCACTTTTTTTATGATAATCATCACTGCTTAAGTAATCAACATCTACATCGTCGGCCTGGAAGGTGCAGGAACTCCTGCTGGTCCTTTCGATTTTTACTTTCATCTCCGCCAGCAATTCAATCAGTAAGTTTACATCAATAATATCAGGAATATTGTTGATAGTAATTTTTTCAGCACTAAGCAATACGGCAGATAAAATCTGCAGCGTTTCATTTTTAGCGCCCTGCGGAACAATTTCTCCTGATAATTTTTTTCCACCCCTTACTTCAAATGAGCTCATCGTACATAAACGTTTAAATTGTTCTTAAATAAAAAGCCCCAACATGTGTAACAGTCAGGGCCAGGCCTATTAATCAGAAGTTGTCAATATTGATTTCAACTATTGAAGCAAAAATTGTTGTTTACCGGCAGTTGTTTTTCAAGCATCATCGTTGCGTCGCCCTCTTGTACTATTGAAACTTTGGGCAGCAGGCATCACGTAAATATTGAGCAAAACAAACCTTTGAATGTTAAACATTCAACATTCATTATGCTTATTAATACCTCTTTTTAAAATTACGGTTGTTGTTGTTCCTGTTATCACCGCCACCGCTGCGGTTATCCCGGCCGCCCCCTCCATTGCCGCTACGATTGTTATCCCTCTGTTGTTGGGCGCCTCCACGGTTATCTCTTCCCCCAGTGTTATTTCGGCCGCCAAAATTTTTGCGATAGCCGCCACCTGTGCCGCTGGTTCTGTAATCATCCCGGTCTGGGCGGTTATCTGTTCGATGCTTTACAAATGGCCGGTTATTGAATTCCAGTTGGCCATCAGTCATCGCCTGCAGTTCGGTTTGAATATTATCATCATGTACCAGCTCTTTATGCCAGTTACTGTAAGTAAGCTTCATGTAATAAGCGATGGCATTTGCAAAGCCCTGGCGTTTTTCAGGGTTATCTTCTTTCAATGCTTTGTTGATCACTATTTCAATGTTCTTACCAAGATGATTGAATTTGGGATATTTTTTTGGATAACCCAGCACTTCAGGTTTAGCCTTCAGGGTTTCTCTTGTTGGGATCGGGTAGGGGCTTTCCACATCCAGCTTAAAATCGCTGATCAGGAAAAGGTGATCCCATAGTTTATGCCGGAAATCTTCCACGTTCTTCAAATGTGGATTTAAAAAGCCCATTAGTTCTATCAGCGCCATTGCATTTCGCTGGCGTTTTTCTTTGTCTTCAAGTGAAAGGAGGTACTCCACCATTTTCTGAATATGCCGGCCATACTCACGCATAGTCAAGTGATTTCTCGTGGTATTGTACTCCATCTTATCTACGTTCATCATATACACAAATGTACTAAAAAGCTTTACATCAGCAATTTTAGGATGTTAATCTATTTTAATTCTGCGTTGGGCAGTTTAATATATTTTCTGTGGCAATAAATAAACGCAACTAAGGCGCCCAGGCTGTCTGCCGCCCAATCAAGCAGGTCGAAGCTGCGGCCCGTCACCAGGTACTTTTGAATAAATTCAGTGGTAAGTCCCCAAATAGAAGTAGCCAAAGCGATACGCAGAAAATATTGCAGCTTATCTTTTTTGTTCATTGGTGAAAGCGCCACAGGCCACATGAACAGCAGGGCCAATAGGCCAAATATGCCGGTGTGCACCCATTTATCAAAAAAGATCTTATCCAACCAGTTAACAGAAGGAATATCATTACCTGGCAAACATATCAGTACCAGCACAATAAAAAACCAGGCAATGCCTGGTATAAATTTAATAAATCGGATAGAATTCATCTACGTAAGAAAATTTATTACCTGCGTTCATTAAGACAACATTATACCGGCGGAACACCACGACCAGGTACTAACTGACAAGCGAAGTATAAGCTTCGGCTGTCAGTAAAGCGTCAACATCAGTACTGTTTTCTATGGTCATTTTTATCATCCATCCTTCGCCGTAAGGGTCAGAGTTCACCAGTTCAGGGTGAGCTTCCAGGGCGGGATTTACTTCATTGATAGTTCCTGCAAGTGGCAAAAAAAGATCGCTTACCGTTTTCACGGCTTCTACGGTGCCAAACACTTCTTCCGCAGCAAGCGTTTTCCCCGTCGATGAAATATCAACGTAAACAATATCGCCTAATTCGCCCTGCGCAAAATCGGTAATGCCAACCGTGGCAATATTTCCTTCTAAAGAAATCCATTCGTGATCTTTCGTATAAAAGAGATTAGCCGGAATATTCATGTTATAAATTTGATGATGAAGTTTAAATATTTAGAGGCAATGAGCACATTTCAGTGCCTGAGTTTACGATGCAAAATAAATCATTTTGCTTCTTTATTACTATTCAATATCCTTTATTCTTTTATTATTTCCATCCGCATGTGAACATCTGTTATTGGCCTGTTATTATTATTTCTAGGCGTCATGGCTATCTTGTCAACTACATCAAGCCCGCTTTCTACTTCACCAAACACGGTGTAGTTCATATCGAGTTGCGGCGTGCCACCCAGCATTTTATAAGTCATTCGTTTGGCGGAATTAAATTTAATTCCATTCTGCTGCCCGATCATATTTAATTCATCATCGGAATAAGTTTTCCCCTGCACCAGGTAAAACTGGCAGCCACTGCTGGCTTTTTCAGGGTTATCGTTCCTCGCAGCTGCAAGAGCGCCTTTTTTGTGGTATAGTGTTGAGTCGAACTCAGCGGGTATCTTATAACCAACATCACCCTTTCCTAACATGATATCGGGCGGCGCATTTTTACTTTCAGGGTCCCCTCCCTGTATCATAAATCCATTTATGACGCGGTGAAAAAGCAGGCTATCATAAAAATGCTCATTTACCAGTTTTACAAAATTGTCGCGGTGCAAGGGTGTTTTGTTATACAATTTTACAATGATCTCGCCAACGTCTGTGGTTATTTTCACCCGTACTTCGGGTGATTTTTTAGGCGCAGGCTTTATTGCTTTTGCGGCAGGTTTAGCTTTGGGTTTTATTTTAATGGTCTTTGTTGCGGGTTTCTTAACTGTTTTCTTTTTGACCTGTGCGGTCACGTTAATAGCCGATAATA
>JBDSAP010000110.1:0-44906 GCA_039922055.1 Ferruginibacter sp. | reverse complement strand
TAGGGGCGGCTATAAACAGTGCAATTAAAAGATAATATTTGAATGCAACAAGCCACGCTGTTCTTTTTTTTCTTTTTGCAATTAAGTTCGCCCATATCCCAAAAATGCGCTTTGCCTTCGACTCTATAAACATTAAATTATATTTGACTTCCACTGCTTTTTGCTGCACTAATTCTGCCTGTAAATCATCCCAATTATTGGTATGTAAATATTTTTCAACAGTTTGGCCAAATGTTTTTGTGTTGGCAATATCTTCATCGGATATCCCCGGCTTTGGAAATAAATCGAGATAGCGGTCTTTTTTGCCGCGAAACATCCAGTGAAAGATAGTAATAAAGCTTACAAAATTATGATGCCTGTCAACTAACACAATGTTACCGGCAAGTTTTGCATTGGCTTTCTTGAGTATTTTTTTAATGTCTTCCATGGCGCTGATCCACATATTACGTGCGCCTGTCACCGCAACTACGGGTGTATTTGCAATTACTTGTGTTACTGAAGGATGATTAAGGATAGAATTAACGGGAATACTGGGCGACAGGAACCAGGCCTGGTAGCCAAGTACTACCAGGTCGTAAGAAGTTTCTTTTAACTGGAAGGGTTGAAGCGTTGTGGGCACATGCAAAACACAATCCGGCATTACAGCGAAAAAGCTTTTGCCGGTCCATGGAAAAGGGTAGGGGTTCTCAGGTTGAATACACACTTTTTCTACGAGGTGACCTGCATCAATAAGTGGTTGTGTAAAGTTGTTAAGGATATCGCCTAACTGGCCTGATTGGGAATAATAAATTACCAGTACTTTTTTACTCATTATATAAAATTAGAAATCTGCGGGGTTTAATATTTTGGATGTTTTGCTGTAATCTCTTATTGCCTGCTGAACAATCGGCGGGAGTTTTTTATAAGACGAGCGTATCAAGGCCCCATCCTCTTTGATATTGCTTTTATACCTCACGATTTTGGGAACATTCTCCTGTATGATCAGCCGCAGAAAACGGTATTCATAGTTATCGGGGTCTTTCTTAATCGCGGCTTCCAGCTTTTCACGACCGGATTTAAACAGCTTTAGCTTTTCTTTGGCTTTGGAAAGCAAACCGGCCTTTTTCATCAGCAAAGCGCCTTCATAAGCTTCCTTCGCAGGCACCGAAGTTTCGTTGAGTTCTGTTAATAAGGCATTGAGTTGATCAGTATCGTTCTTTGAAAAGGCTGCATAAAAGGTGGCTACGTCAAATCCGATAGCTACCGGATGTTGCGGCGATTGCCTTGCTTTTACCATCATTCCAGGGAAAAAACAGAGCATTGATATTACGCATGCTAATCTAAAAATATACTTCATAAATGTTGCAACCATGAAACTTGTTAATTACCCGAAATCAATAACTTTTCCGGATAGATATTTTAAGCGGTAAAGGTAAGTTTTTATTTTTTACCTGTAATGTGGTTGAGCTTCAGCACATAAGGAGATGCTTTGCTGTTCTGTATAAAGTTTACACCTTTTTAAAAGGTGTAAACTTTTATATAAAAACCCGTGGTTCAATTATGTATCAATACAGGGAGCAATGTATCTAAAAGAATTTTTTGTCCGGGCAGTGGTTTTCCATTGCATCATTGTTGCGTCGCCCTCTTGTACTAATGCAGCTATGGGCAACGATTAAATTTACCGTCGGTCTTTTAAAATCGGCGTTTCCAAAATAAATTTTTACCTTTCGTTTCCTAATTTTAAAACCCATATCCCTTATAAGATGAAAGTACTATCAATCTTACTCATTACATTTATTGTAGCAGTAGCAGCATCAAAATTAATTAGTGGTGATTTTAACTGGACCTTCAGCGGAAGATTAGCTATGTGTGTGATGCTTTGTTTTACAGGCATCGGGCACTTCGTGATGCTAAAAGGAATGATGATGATGATACCTCCGTTTATTCCTTATAAAAAAGAACTGATTTGGGTAACAGGTATTTTAGAAATTGCCAGTGGGATCGCCTTATTATTTCCTGCATGCAGGTATATTGCGGCGCTGGTTTTGACCATCTTTTTTATAATCATTATTCCTTCAAATATTTATGCAGCCATTAAAAAAGTAAACATTGAAAAGGCCAGTTTCGACGGCCCAGGTGAAAGTTATCTCTGGTTCAGGATACCACTACAGCTATTCTTTATTGCATGGATTTGCTATTTCGCGGTTTATAGAAATTAGCAACCCCGTCAGCGGTTGTAAACCCTGACGGCGGTTGCGAAGATTTTCTTATATCAACCTCCGGCAGGGCTAAAAAGCCGCTGCCGGGGTTGTTGCACACTCTTATTAGTTTTAATGAGGTTCAAAAGCAAATGATCTGTACGCTCCGTAAAGATATAATGTACAAGAGTGCGACGCCTCAAATGCTCACCATTGCTCAATTGCCGGGTTCAAAATTTTTATTTCGTTCTCGTAAAATCGAGGTCCTGGAAATCAAAACTAAAATCTGTGAGCGGTGAAATCGCATTCATTTTCATGCCTGCTGCTTTGCCGTTATTATCGAGCGTAAATTGTACAAAGGCGTCTGCATCAAAACTTCTTTCGTCCCATTTCACAATAAATGTATTGCCCTTATAAGCAACCATTTCGCCATTCAGTAAAAATGATCTTTGCGATTCGAACCATAGCTTACCATTCTTAATGGAGACTGCCACATCGCCAAACCATTTATCATTGTAAGTGCCGGTAAATAAATTAATATCCGCCTTTGATGCATTCAGTTTTTGCTGGGCTTCAATGTCTTTCCAAATATTGTCGGTGATCTTTTTTGCGTCGGCTTCATTCGCCAGCACCCGGTCATGATTTTGCTTTACCCTATCTATATACTTCATACCTAAATAACTGTCTTTAATGGTATTGGTAATGGCGGAAAAGGCAGCCCCGGATTGTTGATTGGTGAACACAATGATGCCTAATTTTAATTCGGGTATCAGCGTTACCTGTGTAACGATTCCCGCAAGACCACCGGTATGTGTTGCCTGGAGGTTTCCTTTTACATCACTTAAGAACCAACCCAAACCATAAGCAGAAAAATGCGTATTGTAGGGCGTTTGTCCACGCACCGGTATAATGGTTTGCGGTGTCCACATTTCCTGGTGAATGGCTTCGCTGAACAGCTTTTTCCCCTCACCATATTTCCCGTTATTCATTTGCATGATGATCCATTTACTCATGTCGGTTACATTGCTGTAAATGCCGCCGGCAGCATTGGCTACTTCGCTCCAGTCACGGCGAATGGCTTTTACTTTACCATCAACAGGTGCATGCGGATCTATCACATTGGTTTTGTTTTTTACCCTTCCGAATGACGGAGCGCTTTCAGTCATGCCCAGGGGTTGCATGATACGTGTTTCAATAAAGTCTTCCCATTTCATTCCCGAAACTCTTTTTACCACTTCGCCTGCTAAAATGTACATCAGGTTGTCATAATCATATTTGGTACGAAACCCCGACACCTGTTTCAAATAGCGCAGGTTATGTATGATGTCTTTTAAAGTGAAATTATTTGAATCAGGCCAGAACATAAGGTCTCCGGCGCCAAGGCCGAGGCCGCTTCTATGTGTAAGTAGATCACGAATTGTAAATTCATCCGTAACATAGGGGTTGTACATTTTAAATTCAGGAATATAATCGGTGACCTTATCATCCCATTTCAATTTGCCATCATCAGCCAGCATGCCAAGCGCCGCTACTGTGAAGGCTTTGCTGTTGGAAGCTATTCCGAATAACGTATGCTCATCCACTTTTTCGCCGGTGTTAAGCGACCTTACGCCGTAGCCCTTTGCAAGCACAATTTTATCGTCTTTTACAATGGCGACGGCTATGCCGGGCACATCGAATGTTTTTAACGTGCGCTCTACCAGGCTGTCTACCTGCGATGGACTGATCACCTGGGCCCGCAATAAAGTAAACTGGCTAAATGAAAGCAGAAGTGTAATTACAAAAAGTTTCAATTTCATAAGTTATTAGTTAAGTGAATGACCGGATAGCAGGCTGCTAAAGTAGTCTTTATCAATTATTTCCCATAGTGCTGATGAGAGAAATATATGAGGAGAGCTAGTTCTACTTTGACATATTTAAAAAAATGTAGCTCACGGTTAGGATAGTTTAATTATGGAACGAAAAAGATGCCATGTAAAAATACAGTACAAGTGAGTTCCGATAAATCGGAATTAAAAAAATAACACAACGATGCCGCCATAAAAAACATCTGCTGGTCAACAAAAAAACACAAACGTTTGACTTGTCAAAGTAGAACTAAGTGGCTTTCAAGATTGTATCCCCTGGCTTTTCTTTACAAATACATAATTCTTTTTTATATGAATAAAATTTTATTGTAGATTTAAAGCCATTAAAACTGCTTAATAAGCCCCCACCAACATGGAAATTGACAAGCTTCGAAAACTGATTGCTGATAATAAATTGGATAGGGCTTTACAAACCCTTAAGGAAAATATCGCAAAATACCCCGATCAACAGAACCAGCTATTGATGTTATCGGCCAAATTCAACGAGCTAAGAAAGAAAGAAAACATGGGGCTGCTTGATGAAGGTGAACTATTTAAATTTCACTCGCAGCTAAGCATGGCTGCGCTTGAATTGATCAATGACCTGGAGTCTGCCGATAATTCGCCGGTCACAACCGGCTCAAGTCAAATCCCGCAACCGGCAGCTAATGAACCCTTAGGAAAAAAAGTTTTCATTTCTTATAATCACCAGGATATTAATATCGCTAACAAACTCAGGGACAAATTAACTGCAGAAAATATAACCGTGTTTATCGACAGCGAAAAGATGCAGGCGGGAGAAGATATTAAAGAGTTTATCGAAAAATGCGTAAGGGAAACACAAACGACCATCTCCCTGGTTTCAAAAAATAGTTTATTATCAGCATGGGTGGCTATGGAATCGATCAATACTTTTTATCATGAAAAAACCGATCTGACAAAAAAATTTATTGCCTGTTATATTACAGATGATTTTTTCAAAAGGAATTTTACAGACGATGCCCTTGATCACATTGAGCTCGAAATTAAAGAAATACAAAACCTTATTACTGTAAGAATGGAAAAAAACCGGAGCATACGGGATTTACAAAATGAACTTACAAGGATGACGGAACTAAGAAATAATATGGATGAAATCGTGAGGCGCTTAAGGGAGCGTCTCTGCGTTGATATAATAGATGAAAACCTTGATAACAATTTTCAAAAGATCCTACAGGCAATACTCACCTAAATAAAAACTAAACCGTTATGATTTTTACCGAAAAAATTGAAAAGCTATTAGCATCAAATCATATTAAAGAAGTAATTGACGAGTTTCTCCGATTTTTAAATGAAGTGCCGCAATCCCGAACGGATGCGAAGAGTGATGCAGGTGAATTGCGTGGCCAGATCATTGTTCTTTCAGGAAGATTTACTGATCTTAATTCGAAGATTAATACCAACACGGTAAGCCCGGATGGGGCAAACCAGGAAAGAGCGACGATCATAAAATCTTTTATACAGATTTTAAATCAGCTTCCTTCGAGTTACTCCGAACTGAATACTTACCTGGAGGAAAAAAATGAAGAAGATGAGTGGAAAGATGCCCAGGGTAAAAACACCATCGAAGCCTACCAGGTGTATTTCAATAAATATCCCAATGGCAAATATAAAGCTGATACCATTAAATTAATTGGTGAATTAGAAGAAGTAAAACTAAAGCAGGATAGCGAAATAAAAAGACTTGCCTTGTTGGAAAAAGAAAGACGGGAAAATGATAAAGTAGCTGAAGAATTCGCGAAGCAACAAATGGCTTCATCAGCAATTCATCCATCAGTAAACGTTGTCAATTCATCAACGCCTGCAAAGTCTAAAAAAGGATTGTTTATTGGATTGGGTGTTGCCGCTTTGGTGATTATAGTAATTCTTGCTACGATTATTAATACTCCGGATTCAGATACAGAAAATACAGGACCTGTCGCTGTAAACAATTCCGATTCAAATGCAGTTAAAGCAGAGCTTCGGCTTGCATTTGAATCAGCCAACCAGGCGTTGGCACGTGCACTTTCAACGCGAAATAACAATGAATTAAGCAGGTCATTTTCGGGTGAAGCTTTAAAAATGGTTGATAACCAAGTTAGTGAACTGTTATTGAAAAGCGGTAATATGACTATAGAATTCGCTACTTCCGATTTCAATTATAAAAGCATCAACATTACCGATGACGGAAATAAAGCAGAGTTATTCGCCGAATACACACAGAGCGCTACTTTCAGAGATCCCTCTACATCAGCTTGCAGCCAACTTCCACCTTACCGGACAACAGAAACAGCCTTTTTTACTAAAACTGAAAATGGATGGATCGTAAGTTCCTATATTGACGGGCCCGAGTCTGAGCCGGAAATTGTTGCCTGCCCCGATGGTACTTAATTTTGATAAAAAAAGAGATGATTTGATAGAGATTTTATTAATTGCCGGAGGCTTGTCTTAACTTATGAGAATCTGCAATTCTTTGTTGAGTTAAACCAAAAAACAGTGCCAAAACATTTTTATATTTATTTGAAAATTTTTGTATGGAAAAATATCCCAACGTCAATTGGCCGCAAGCAGTAAAACCTTTACTAAAAAAATATAAAAACGAAAAACATCCGCTTGATTATAATGATACTTACCAACTGATTGTGATGGTGGTTTTATCTGCGCAGGACTCAGACAGGCACATAAATAAGATCGCCCCACAATTATTTGAGGCGTTTCCCAACATGACGGCATTATCCAAAACAACTGCCAAAAATTTACTAACCTATGTGAGCGATGTTCGCAATAGTGATAAGAAAACTCAATGGCTAACGCAGATTGCACAAAGCATTAAGAACAATAAAAATATTCCTTACACCCTGGATGAGCTGACGGCGTTGCCGGGCATTGGAAGAAAATCAGCAAACGTGATTTTACGTGAAAGCGGTAAAGAACCTGAAGGTATAATGGTTGACCTGCATACCGTTCGTGTTGCTCCAAGGCTGGGCATTGCATCAGGAACCGATCCGAAAAAAATAGAAAAACAAATGATGGAGGCATTGCCAAAAAATGAATGGGATGCAGGGATGGCTATGTCATTTTTAGGAAGGGAAATTTGCCGGCCAACACCTAAGTGCGAGTTATGTTTAATGAAACCTGTTTGCAAATATTATAATGAAGTGATACAACTGATGGTACCAGGTAATTAAATAAACCTCTCACCATTTTGGTGCACCTTACCGACCGCCACCCGCATTCAAATCAACTGTAAGGCCATTACTAATTTTATGTTTTTTCTCACGAACTTCGTTTCATAAATAGAAATGAAATGGCAGGTATAAAAGTGATCATCACCGGCGCTACCGGCATGGTTGGCGAAGGGGTTTTGTTGGAGTGTTTACAAAACGAAACAGTGAGTGAAGTGCTCATGGTTAATCGCAGGCATTACGAACTCAGCCATCCCAAATTAAAAGAACTGATCGTTCCGGATTTTTTCCAGTTAAAGCAATTTGCAGGAAGTATAACAGGTTATGATGCCTGTTTTTTTTGTGCCGGTATCAGTTCAGTTGGTATGAAGGAAGACAAGTACACCCGCATTACTTACGATACTACCATGTCCTTTGCAAAAGCATTGCTGGCGTATAACACTAACCTGGGTTTCTGTTATGTATCCGGCAGCAGCACAGACAGCAGCGAAAAAGGCAGGCTCATGTGGGCACGTGTAAAAGGCAGAACTGAAAACGATCTAATGAAGCTGGCGTTCCAGGGTGTATATAATTTCAGGCCCGGCATTATGCTGCCATTTACGGGTCAGAAAAACTGGAAGGCGATCTATAAGTTTATCGGTAAGATCATTGAAGCCATTTCTCCAAAAAAAGTAATTACCATGAGCGAACTCGGACGCTCAATGATCAACGCGGTAACAATCGGTTACTCAAAACATATCCTGGAGATTTCCGATATTAAACAACTGGCAAATACATAAGGTGCCGGTGAAAATATTAATTGTATTATTATGGCTGAGAGGGTGTTGAGTCTTTTTAAAAATGTATGTGTTTGTTTCTATTTAAAGAAAATGTGTTCCGCAGAATTATAAAAGGAATCACCAGTGCCAGTATTCAAAATGTGATATGATTTGTTTCAGCCATTGTCGTCTGAAATTTTACGGATGGCTTGTTCTAATAATTTATTTAATTCATCCGGATTTTCTAACATCGGAAAATGGCATGTCCCTTTCATGTGAAAAACTTCATAGCCACTTCCTGCGTATTGTTTCAATGACTCTTCAGTCGTTGGCATATAATCTACATTGATGAGGTATAGTTTAAATTTTAGCTGAGGCAATAATTCCTTTTCTATTTCAAACATTTTAAATATCTCGGGTGTGGTTTCAATAGCCATCGGCTTATCGTACTTCGTAACGGTAGTAGTAAAGATTTTGCAACACCCGAACGCGGCTCGTGAATTATCACAAAGCACTTATAATCACGTCAACATTTTATAAGCCCGGCATTTGCAAACTAATATTACCGGCCGCTAAATTGTCCGAAGTGCCACAGAATTCCAGAGGGGTCGTGCATAAAACATTCCCTTCCCCAATCATAATTTCGGATTGTTGTTAGTTTAACGCCCTGGTATTTACTTGTAAGATCTAAAGCCGACAATTCATTCCAATACCGGTCAACATCGTCCACTTCTAAAAAAATCATTGAATTATCTATCCAGTCTTTCACGTATGCATTTTGTAAATAAAACCCAAACTGGTCTGTTTTAAATAAACACATATCTGGAGATAAGACAACTTCCTGGAAACCTAAGTCCCTGTAAAAGTTTCTTGACAGTTCATAATCCTTAGCCCCGATAAATGGGCGGATTGATATGGCTTTATGGTTCATGTTTTACCTTTTTTATTACTTATAAAGTTAAAGCTCTGTGCTGGCTTAGAAAATAAAATTCAGTTGTAGGATTGGTATGAGGGCAACGAATTGTTTTTTATATTTCAATCAGTAGGGCAAGTTTAAAATAGTAGTATCACCGCATTTTATCCTAAGTAGCGTGTCCTTCCCTACTCCGGGCGTACTGATTTTTTCGCTATGAATTAGATAGGAGCGAGCCCTGCGATAAGCGATATAGGGAGTATCCTTATTTAGCGTGATCTTGAAAAGAGAATCCGACACGTTGTAAGATTCCGGCGAGTTATTTATAATTTTTAATGTGCCTGTTTCAGCAAGCACTGAATAGCCATAAAGAATGGTATTGGGAATTAAAGGCCGGTTAAGTGTAGTCTGGCTTGTTCTATTTGTTGTGCAGCCTTTTTGAGCAAGCCAATAATACAGCGTTGTGTCCAACTCAGAAAATATTACTACCCCGCTTGTATCGGATATTTGAGTAATTCCGGGATCACTAATATTTTTGTATAGTCTAACTGTTGCTCCCGCGATACTTTTTCCTGTATCATTTTTTAAAGTAATAAACAGGCCAGGTTTTTGAACTTCCTGTTTTATTGGTTTAGAACATTTTATAGACAGCGAACCTAGCAATAATAAAACCATCAGAAAGAAGTAATAAGTTTTCATTTGTCCTTTAATAATTACGTGCATTTATTGTCCTAAAGATAGTTGACCCTGCATTTTGATCTTTTGAATTTTTTATATGGTGAACTTTATCGTTCCAGTTTTGACTGATGGTTTGAGTAGTCCATTCGCAAATAGAGATGAGTTTAACAATATGAGTTTTGTGCTATTTGCCCTTATTCCATTCATTATTTTTTCTATCCACATCAGGCAATACATTTTCAGGATCAAGTATTATTTTATCAATTTTATTTTTAGAAGGATATTTAAAAGTCCAGGCGCCACCGCGTTGCCATATTTCAACCGGTAGTTGAACGGTTTCGGACTGCCCGTTATTTTGAATAACTTTTACAATAACCGGTAAGATCATTTTACCTCTATTCTCAATAGTAATGAGGGCACCTTTTGATGGATCGTTGTCGACATATTTTACATCCGTAACTGCCTGGTCTAACTTCCATGTTGTAAAAAACCATTCTTTCCAAAACCAGTTAAGGTCTTCTCCTACAGCACTGTTGATAGCGTGAAAAAAGTCGAAGGGCGTAGGATGTTTAAATGCCCATGCCTCTGTATATTTTCTGAAAGCATAATCAAACCTATCCTTACCAACCACCACATTACGAAGCAAGATTAATCCATAAGCCGTTTTGCCATAAAATTGATAATGCTGGCCTATATCCATCGCGTCAGAAACAGTCATCAATGGATCACGATAAAACATAAATTCATTATAATCCAGCGAGGCAAAAAAGCCCTTTTCAAGATAGGCTGGATCAGTTATAAATTCTTTATTATTGAAGAGCTCGTTTGCACGGTAGTTGATATAGGTATTAAAGCCCTCATCCTGCCACATATATTTTCTTTCATTGTTCCCTACAATCATCGGGTACCAGTTATGCCCTATTTCGTGTGAGATCAAAAACCATAAACGGGCTTTAACTTCCCTGTAATCATTAAAGATCATTCCGGGATATTCCATCCCACCGATCGCTCCGCCAATGCTCACCGCGGTATTCCAGGGATATTCAAAAAAGTTTTTTGAATATATTTCAATACTGTGTTTTAAATATTCAGTCGATCTTGTCCATGCAGTATCGCCTATGCTCTCGGGTGGGTATGCTGACATAGCAATCGCCTTACGGCCAGATGGCAGGTTTACTTTTGCAGCATCCCATATCATACCCTTACCGGCTGCAAAAGCAACATCCCTGGTATTCTTCATCGTAAAATGCCAGGTAAGATTTCCGTTGGCTTTAGGACGCATGGCGGGCTTCCCTATTTCATCGGCGCCGATAATGGTAATTGATTTTTCACTGCTGGCAGCTAAGGCCAATCTTTTTATTTGTTGGGGCGTTAAAACCTGCGCTGCATTTTGCAAATCTCCCGAACCATAAATGATCATTTCTGAAGGCGCTGTAATGTAGTAATCATAATTACCATAGTCACAATAAAACTCGCCCTGGCCCATATACGGCAAAGTGTTCCAGCCTTCCACATCATCATATACACACATGCGTGGAAACCATTGCGCAATTTGATATACAACGCCGGTCTTAGTATACAGCCTTCCAAAACGCCCGACTCCATTGGCAGGTATTACGAAGCTATAATTCATCTTTACAGCTATTGCATCTCCTTTCGCAAGCAGCGGGTTGTTTAAACGAACCTGCATTCTTGTATCGGTAATGATGGGTTGAACTTCGTATGTTTTTCCATGAGAGATTACCGTTACATCCGTAATATGATATCCGCCGCGACTGTTTCCTAATACACCAAATGCATCGCCTGTAAAAGGAGTTGCAGCTATGCCCCTCGAGGACGGATCGAAAATATTTTCATCCAGTTGAAGCCACAAATAATCCAATTTATCAGGGCTGTTATTGGTGTAAGTAATCGTTACATCACCAGTGATGGTTGTATCTTTTTCACTTAAACTGGCATGTATTAAATAGCTGGCGCTGTTTTGCCAATACATGGGGCCTGGTGCTCCATTGGCTGATCGATAAGCATTACCTGCCGGTGGATTGAAGCCTTGTAAAAAGAAATCATGCGGATTGTAGGAAGCGGTATCAGTGCCTGTATTTTGGGCATATAAAAAACTTATGCTTACCAAATGAATGCAGACGAACAAGATTTTTTTCATTGTATTATTTTAAGGTTAGATACTGGGTAATGACATCCTTTTTAAACATTTAGTTGCAAAATTCCTGAGTAGGCTGTGTTTGTTGAAATGATCATTTATTTCGTGAATGTACTACTCTGAACAAATTTTCTTTGAGTTATTTGTTTCAATAGAAATATCAATTACCATCTTTGGCTACAAGCCATAGAAAAATGCTGTCCCCGAAAAGGTGGCAGCCGTCCAATATTCTACGCCGTGCGTTTTTGGTAGTTCTTTGTTAGAAGTACATATATTTTTGATGCTTGCTTAAATACACATCTTGTCACTGAACCGCATGCAATTATTTATTTAACTTTTAAATTGCTTGTTATGACAAAAAAAATGATTCTTTTTCTGGGCGTGTTATGCTCCTTCAGTTATTATTCATGCACAAAAGCCGTGGTCAGTGATTCAGACCCGGTTGCATCCAACGAACTTTCTGCCGCCAAACTTAGGCCGGCCAATAAATCTACTTTTTTTGACCCCACCGGTCTCGTATCAGAAAGCCAACATGGAATTTTAGACACCATTCGAAGAGATTTTGGTTTCACCGAAGGTCCTGCTGTTGATAAAGAGGGGAATATATTCTTTACTGACCAGCCCAATGATAAAATTTATAAGTGGTCGGCAAGGACCGGCAAAATCACTCAATTTTTAAGCGGTACCGGCCGCTCCAATGGAATGGCCTTTGATAAAAAAGGCAACCTCATCGCCTGTGCCGATATGCATGGAGAACTGTGGAGCATAGCCCCGAACGGCACCCATACGGTGCTGGTTAAAAATTACAAGGATAAACTATTAAACGGACCAAATGACGTATGGATTAATCCTGTCACCGGTGGTATGTATATCACGGACCCGATGTTTCCAAGACCGTATTGGGATGCAAACGATCCCCGCCAACAAGGTTGGGAACCTACACATTCGGAACAGGCGCCCACAGGTAAAGGTGGCTATGTGTATTACCTCGCTCCTGGTAGCCACAGATTGGTAAGGGTTACTACTGATGCCATGGGATGGGACTCCGATTCATGGCCAAATGGTGTTGTTGGAACTCCGGATGGAAAAAAGCTGTACGTAAACAAATGGTACTATGATAACATGGGTGGTACCTGGGTGTTTGATATTAATCCGGATGGAAGCCTCTCCAACATGAAGAAGTTTATCGATATGGGCGGCGACGGAATGTCAATGGATGACCGGGGAAACATTTATATAAGCAACGGATTTGGAGTAACAGCATTTAATCCAAGCGGAGAAAAAATCTTCAATGTTAATACCGGCGGAGGTGCAACCAATAATGTTTTTGGCGGTCAAAATAACAAACTCTTATTCATCACAGGGGCACCGGACAGGGTAACGTCACTGAAGATGAATGTGAAAGGTGTAGAAAAATTTTAAAGACTATAAGCAGTAGCTTCTTGTTTAAAACCGGAAATTGAATTTCCGTTCAATTAATAGCAGCACTATATTCTGAACTAACTCCTGTTTTTACGGGAGTTTTTTTATTTTACCAGGTAAATAAAAACTGCTGCCTCTCGCCCGCACATGTGCCGGTGTTCTGTTGCAGTGGGACTTTTTGTTAACGGGATTTCATTTAGCCACCTTAAAGGGGTACATATTTTTTATGTAAAATACGCCATCAAATATCCTTGTCCATTGTGCTGTATATTTTTTTATGTAACACCTCTACTACAGAACCGTTTCCGGTGGCAGTTTTAATATAAAGAGTGTAGATTATTGATCATTTAATCCCTTTCCATTGAGAATTTGCTGTTTAAATTTTTCAATCCGAGACTCCCTGGTTTTAGATTGTTTCGGCGCGGAAAAATAAAGGATGTATGCTCTTTGCCGTCCCGGCGTCAATGCATTAAAAGCAGTTTTCAAGGCGGGGATTTTATCTAATTTATTTTGAAATTCTTCGGGAACTTTAAATGCTTTAGTCTTTTTAAGATTCACTTTCAAACCAGCCTTTTCTACTTCAATAGCTTCATTAATATAGGCCTTCAATATGCTCTTCATCTTAACTATTTGCTGAACATTGGTGAACCGGATTTGGCGTGCCGACTGCACGTTCTTCGTTTGTTGAATTAGAATACCCTCTGCATCATTTAACAAGGCGCCTTTAAAAAATAAAAGCGCACAGTATTCTTTAAATACATGTATTAAAACGATGTTGCTTTTCTGAAACGTGTAACAGGGAACACCCCACTTCAATTCTTCGGTCAGCCCAGACCCGATAGCCGTCGTGTCGAGCACGATCTTTCTCAATTGCTCCAGTTCTTTCTGCCACCTGGCATTACTAAAATAAAAATCAACCTTAGGATTCATCATACTCTTTGTCATAGTAAGTTTTTTTGTGTAACCCAAATAGTTGTCGGGATCAGACCCTTAGCGAGCCACGAAACGCCCTGGCTGCATAGTAAGATTCTGCCCCATTGTGATACAGGAAGACAGTGTTATAGCGACGATCACAAAAGAGGGCGCCACCGAGTTTCCGAATATCAGCAGGGGTTGTTATCCAGCTCGAGGTTTTTGTATCGAAATTTCCAAGTTGCTGCAAGTACCTGTATTGTTCTTCCGATAAAAGTTCAATGCCCATGTCGGCTGCCATTTCAATAGCGCTATTTTCTGGTTTATGTTCTTTCCTTGACTCCAGCGCTTCATGGTCGTAACAAATACTCCTGCGGCCTTTGGGACTTTCTGCTGAACAATCATAAAAAATGTACTCGTCCGTTTTTTTATCATAATCAACAACATCCGGTTCACCGCCGGTTGCTTCCATTTCATCGAGTGAACACAGTTTTTCATTGTTGCCTTCCAGCTTTGTCTGTACGTCAGCCCATTTAAGACCTTTATGGCGATTCATATTTTTCTCAAAACGGGTTTTTAATACGCTGAGTAGCGCAGAACGTTGTTCAGATGACAACTTCTTTTTATTGCTATTTATCTTACTCATATTTTTATGTTTAACTCTTTACTTAAATATACATCAACCTCAAAAATCATTCACTCATTTATTGATTAACTGTTCCGATGGCATTCGGGATGATTTTTCTATCAGCAGGCCTGAAATACCATGAGATCATAGTCAGAAATATTAATAATACCGGTCCAATAAATTCTTTGGCAGTATCTCCAATGGCCAGGTGAGAAAAGACAGCACCCGACATCACAAAGAAAAAACCTGCATAAGCCCACTCCTTTAGTAAAGGAAATTTGGGAATAAGTACTGCAACTACTCCCAAAAACTTCCATACAGCCAGTATTGTCAGCAAATAAACGGGATAGCCCAAAAGTGTAAACATATCCACTTCCTGTTTCATTTTTAATAGCTGTACTATTCCGGTTGATACCATTCCCAAGGCAAGCCAGATAGTAGCAATCCAATAGATAATTTTATTTCTCTTTGTCATAATTTGTTATTTAATTGATGTACGATGTTCTGCAATCGGTTGTGGGCCATGTTTATGCCCTGAGCAAAAGGTAACTGCAGCATTTGGTCTCTGTGTGCGACTGATTTATATACTATCTGCATGGTGAGTTTGCTGGTGTCGCCAGTGAGTTTTTCAAATTCTAAGAATTCAAGCTGGACAGGAAATGGCGTACCCTCCATTTCAAATGTCCGCGTGATTCTCTGGTTCGGATTAAACTCATGGATTGTACCATTGAATCCGTATTTGTTTCCTTTGGGATCGGTTGTTTCAAATTGATAACTGCCGTGCTTTTTATTTTCAAGTTTCAACACTTTCGTCCCCATCCATTGCTCAACAATTCCGGCCTCTTCATACGCCTTAAAAAGTAGTTCTAATGGCAGATCAAATTCCCTTGTAATCACTATTTCCTGCTTGCCGTCTTCGGCATCAATTTTTGTTTTTTGTTCCATAATATTGTATGTATTTTGTTCCGATGGTTATCGGGGATATTTTTTCATAATGGTTTCTAATTTATTAAACCTGTCATCCCACATTTTTCGGAATGGTTCGATAAAGTCGGCTACTTCTTTCATTTTTTTTGCATTGATGTAATAATAGATTTCCCTGCCATTTTGTTGTTGTTCAAGTAGTTCGCATTCGGTGAGTATTTGCAAGTGTTTTGAAACAGTTGGTCTTGCTGTGTCAAAGTTTGCCGCTATCGCTCCTGCTGTCATCGATTGCGAAGCAACCAACAGGAGTATAGCTCTTCGTGTCGGATCTGCTATGGCTTGAAATACGTCTCGTCTTAAATTCATTGCGTAGCTATTTGACTACAAATGTAAGTGTAGTTATTTAACTACGCAAATTTTTCTGACATTTTTTTTAAGATACTGTTGCGGGTTATTAGTTATAAGTCTGAATGATTATAGGCCAACATTTTGTACATGGCTATGTGCAGGAATTTTTGTTGGGAAACTAAATACCTTAATCATAATGTTTTATTTGAACTACGGGATCACCAAAATAATGGATAGAGATTTACCCAATATCTTCCATGATAAAAATCGCATTTTGATTAAGGTCAAAGAAACCAAACTCATTCGTTCCCCAGGGAGTTTTTAACTTTAAAGCATTTTGAGCGACCGTTCCGCGTGCTACAAAATCTTCAAAGATGGGTTCAATATTTTTCACAATAATTCTTATTACCGAGCCTCCGAGTAGCGGATCACTTTTAGTATCCGCATGCCATTGTAAATGTATCACAAGATTGTCTCTGTAAATAACAGCATACATTTTGTCAGAAAAATGTTCTCTAAATCCCGTTTTTTCTTTATACCAGTTAAGGTCTCTTGCTATGTCAGCAGAAGGAAGTACAGGAACAATACTTATAAATTCCGTGTTCATTATTATTCGAAATTTGATGGGTTCACTAATGTTGAGTTTTGCACTGTCAGCCGCATTATTGCTAAAGGGATGCTAGCGTTTCGTTGTTTTCTCATCAGTCAATTTTGTTAGTTTCTTTAAACAATTCTCTTGTCAAATCAAGGTTGGTTGTATTGTCTGCTTTAATTGCCAGGAAATATTTTGTCTGCCAACTTTGAGTTTTCTCTGCTTGCTTGCTGGTCGTAATGTCCCAGGGCGGATAAACTCTAATTCCACGCTTCCCTACTTTGCCGTTTCGGGTAATAATTCCTTTGTCAGCTAAAACAGATGTTGGAAAAATAAATTGTCCAAAATTGTCGCCACTTCTTGCCGTAATAATTATAAAATCTATGTCGTCTGAAATGTCAAATGGTTCGGTTAATCCTTCACTGTTTCTCTTCCAAATTGTCACAAACTGTCCGGCTTTTGCCGGTGTGATTTTGGAAACCCGGTGTTGCATTGTCTTTCCATTAAGCCCAAATGAACAAGCACCATATTCTAAACTTTCAGAATTCGGCCTCAGGTTTGTCAACTCAAAACCACACTTGTCATAAACCAATTCTTTCACAATTTTCAGGTCGTTATGGAATGAATGCATTGTTGTCAAAGTTCTTTCTGTTATGCTAATTATCAATATTTGTTTGTCTGCTTCGGTTTATAAAATTAATGTATGCTGTGCCCCCTCAACTTTATTTCTTAAAGCATATTTTTTCAACTCACTCCTTAATTTCTACAACTTATTCTTTTTAGATAGGCTACAGGAAGCCTTCGTCGTAAACTTGGGCAACATTATAACTCAGAATTTTTATTCACCATTATTAAACTAAATAGCATGAAATTTTTACAACATTTATTAGCCGCTGTATTATTGTTTACCAGCTTTGCAGCCTATTCACAAAAAGAAATGCCCAAAGGTTTCGCAAACGGAATGATCGTATTAGGAAACGGCGATACGCTTACCGGCCTGCTTAAGGACAATATCCGTAAAGAGGCAGCAGTAGTATTTATCAGTGAGGCTGGCGGAAAGAAAAAGACATACCAGGGTTCCGGGATTATGTCGGCAGAGATAAATGATGTTAGATATTTGTGTATCAAAGGAGATTTTTTCAAAATAGTTTGTGAGGGTAATCTTTGTTTTTTACAAAAAGCAAGCGATGCTTCGAATATCCCCACTTACAATGGAACGGAAGCTATTTTTAGCAATGGAACAGAAGGAAGGCCGGGCGACTACTTCTTTTATTCAGCTACAGCTAAAACGCTGAAAATGATTTCAGGCAATACTATTGAAGCTGTTGCTGTCAGCAGTTTTGCGGGTTGCACAGCGGCGATAGACAAAGCAAAAGCCGTAAAGAGTGATTTTGCACAGCTAAAAGATGCTGTCGAAATTTATAACAACAGTAACAACAAATAAACTAACCACTACTTTTGATTATGTATGGACACGGTTTAGGCGGGCTTCTTCCGGAATATCGATTATACTGCGCAAGGGATAAATTAGTGACCTGGTATTTTGCTCCTCATTGATAAAATGTACAAGAGTGCGACGCCAATGAAGCTTAATTGAAAAACCTTTGCTGGGTTCAAAAAAATTGTTCATTATTTTATCCCTTGTTTACTATACCAAATCACCTGATGATTTATTTATCTTTACTAACATGAACAAAACAAATTGTAAAATAGCATTTGATGACCGCCTCGTAATGCTTTTTGCGATACCAATCTTCAGCTTCATTGTTCCCATCGTATTTTTTGGCTGCCGGTTCAACAGGGAACCCTACTTTGGGCTGGATAATTATATTACTACTTTAATAATGACTACCGGGCTTTGGCTTGGCAACCGGTATATCCTTATTTGGTGCAGGGGCCGTTATCCGCATTTTATGGAAGTGCGCAGGCGGTTACTGGTGCAGGGAGTATTGATGTTATTATTTACCATCGTTGGCAACAACCTGCTTGGCTATGTTTTTGATGACCTCGTTTTTGCCTCACAGCACAAAGGCTTATCGTATATGGATGTGTTGATCAAAAGAAATTCCGCTGCAATATTTTGCGTGATAATGGTAATGGCAATTTATGAAAGCGTTTACTTTATGTATGAACTGAGAAGTTCTGTTGAAGAAAAAGAAATGCTAAAAAGGGAGAGCCTGCATGCGCAGTTGGATGCATTACGCAAGCAGGTAAATCCGCATTTTTTATTCAACAACCTTAATACGCTTATTTCCCTGATCCCTGAAAATCCGCAGCAGGCCATTGATTTTGTACAGCAATTATCAAAATTATACCGTCACATACTTGAAGTGAAAGACGAGAAAAGCATTTTATTAAAAGAGGAGCTGGATGTTTTAAAGGCTTATGCATTTCTATTGAAGACGAGGTTTGGTAATAATATTGATATCAATATTTCTATCCCTGATGAAAAACTTACCAAAAAAATTGTCCCGCTTTCCCTACAGTTGCTGATGGAAAATGCCATCAAGCACAATATTGTATCTTCGGAGCGACCACTTCATATCAAAGTGTTTGCGGAAAACGGGAGCCTTGTAGTTAGCAATAACCTGCAGGTTAAAAACCAGGTAAATGAATCCACCGGTATTGGGTTGGATAATATCCGGAACCGCTATAAATTATTGAGTGAAAAATTGGTGACAGTAACAGCGAACGGCACAAATTTTATAGTTTCCATTCCACTGATAGAAAATTAATGTATGAGGGTAATTATTATTGAAGATGAAGCCCCTGCTGCAAACCGGCTTACAAAATTGTTGCAGGCCTGCAATGATGAAATAGAAATTGTGCGCAAGCTAGACAGCGTGGAATCCAGTGTACGATATTTTCAAACATCTCCCAATATCGATTTGATATTTATGGATATCCAATTAGCTGATGGACTCAGTTTTGATATCTTTTTGCAAACAACCATCAAGGCCCCTGTTATTTTCACCACGGCATTTGACCAGTATGCCATCAAGGCTTTTAAAGTAAACAGTATTGATTATTTACTTAAGCCAATTGATGAAACAGCGCTTCAAACCTCGTTGGAAAAATACCAGCAGCTTTATCAAAAAAAGGAAACTAATTTCTCTGATAAAATGATCAGGCTGATGAACGAAATAAGTGTAGAAAAATTCAAGGAAAGATTATTAATAAAGCGTGGCCAGCAGTTTAGTTATTTAAAAACTTCAGATACCGCTTATTGTTTTGCAGATGGCAAGCTATGTTATGCCGTTGATTTTAGCGGCAATAAATTCCTGCTCGAGACCAATCTCACGCTATTAGAAGACCAGCTCCGTCCCAATAATTTTTACAGGATCAACCGAAACCTGATTGTAAATATTGATGCAGTAAAAAAAGTGCATACCTGGCTGGGTGGCCGGTTGAAACTAGATATTCTGCCCTTATCCAATGCAGAAACTGTTGTAAGCAGGGAACGGGTAAATGGGTTTAAGGATTGGCTGGGGCAATAGGGACATTGAATAAAATAATCTACCACAGTTCTATTTCTGATGAATGCACAAACTGTTTCCATCCAGGTCTTTCAACCAGGCGAACTTTCCCCAGGGTGTGTCGTCGATTTTGCCTACTTCAATATCTTTTGATTTTAGCTCTTCTATTTCTTTTTCAATATCATTGGTTTCACAAATAATTCCCTGGAATTTTGCCAGTGATATAGTAGTACTTTGGTTCGGCAATCCTAACTGTATCCAGGTTTCGCCATGTGCCCCAGGAGCTTCTAATATAACCTGGAAACCCAGCCGTAAATAAAACTCTTTCGCTTTTTGTTGATCCGATACCGGGATCATGATAATTTCTACTGCGTTCATTTTAATTTTTTTATGGATTAATTTTCGGTTTACCATACAAAAGTAAATTCAAAACCGCAACGCAGTACATGGTAAATGCGTCAAACTTGCCTGTTGATTGCGACAGTGCTTTACATTACATTCGTCGTATGAAACATATTTCCATCCTGGCATTACATGACGCAACTATGTCTTGCATAGATAGCAGTTATCAAATTCTTACACGGGTAAATGATTTCCAGAAGTATCAGGGCAAAGCGCCTTATTATGATGTGGAAATTATTGGCTTAGAAAAAAATACCCAACTAAATGGCGGGCTTTATAGCATCAATATAAAAAGAACTATCAATGATATTAGCAAAACAGATGTAATAGTTATTCCATTGCTGTGTGGCGATTTTTCCAAAGCCTTGAAAGCGAACGAAGAATATCGGGACTGGGTAATATCGCAATATCAGCATGGTACTGAGATTGTATGTCTTTGCGTGGGTTCATTTTTTCTGGCATCAACCGGGCTACTCAAAAACAGGAAATGTGCCATACATTGGGCCGCTAAAAATGAATTTAAAGCGATGTTTCCTGAAGTAAATTTAGTTGATGACATGATCATTACTGACGAAGCTGGTATCTATACATGCGCCGGTGGATATTCGTACCTGAATTTGCTACTATATATAATTGAAAAACATTTAGGAAGAGAGATGTCTGTATTGGCCTCAAAGATGTTTGAAATTGATATAGAAAGAAAAAGTCAAAATCCATATATAATTTTTATGGGGCAAAAGAAACATGCGGACAAGGAAGTGCTTACTGCACAGGAATTAATTGAACACAATGCCACTCAAATATTTACTGTTGAAGAAATCTGTTCAAAGCTCGGTGTTGGAAGAAGGACTTTTGAAAGAAGGTTCAAAAAAAGTACTGGCAATTCTGTAGCCGAATATATTCAAAGGGTGAAAGTTGAATTTGCAAAGAAACAACTGGAGTTAGGGAGAAAAACGGTGAACGAAATAATTTATGAAGTAGGTTACAATAACATAGATGCTTTTAGAAAAGTATTTAAAAAATATACCGATTTGTCGCCAATAGATTATCGGAAAAAATATGCCCTATAGTTGTAAAGCGCTTATTTAGCAGGCTTGCTCTTACCTCTGTCGGTGCTGTAGTAAATTACTTAGCCCGGGAAATCCATTTGGGTGGTTCAATTCCTGCTTGCTTTAAAAATAGATTTAATTGCGCTGTATGATGTTGAACATGCCGCATGTTGTAAAGCAATATTTCTGTGATAGAATAATTTCTCCCACCTTGTTCGGGCTCCTCAATAAACCGGTCATTTAATTTTGCTTCTGTCAGGCTTTCAATTAAATTAAAACATTTGTCCCGGCTAGCTTGCAAATAGTTAAGCAACTCACTTTTGCTGTAGAATCTATGAGGCACTACATCATCCACAGCATCCCTGGGTATTTCATTAAGTTCTTTAATAGTAAACGGCAGTTGCGAAGAAAAGTCTTTAGGAGGAATTGTTAAGTAATAATCCAGAAAGATTAATGTATGATAGGTGATGTAGAAAATCCTTTTGTTTTTAGCCAGGAGTTCTTCGGGACATTGTTCGATGGAATTTTTAAGCATGTCAATACTTGCTCCAAATTGTTTCCATATACTTGCTTTGATAATTTGTATCATTTGACCTGGCTAAATATTTCGAATTCTACCGGAGTGTTGCCGGCATGCGGTAACCTCCCCAATTAAATAATAACTATTACCTGCGCCAGGAAAAAAAGTCTTTCCGTTACAAAGATTAATGGGTTACAAGGATGGCGCATGTCATACGTGCCCCGTATTTTGTTGTAACCTGCCAGCAGTGTTTTTATTGCTCACTTTATGATATCTTTTTTTGGATCTGCCAATAATGCCCAAATGGATCTTTAATTGTTCCTTGCCTGTAACCATATTCGTAATCCTGTGCTGGACTTATTTCAATTGCTCCCGCTTCGAGCGCTTTGTGCATTACCTCGTCTACGTCAGGAACAAACAAGCCTATTTGGATCGACGTGCCTTCGTGTCTGCCAGGTGAGAAGTAATATGTTTTTGCGGTTGTCTCGTGTACGTGAAATATAGCTCCGTCAATAGAAAGTTCTGCAACGTGAATACTTCCGTCATCGTTAGAAAACCGCATTTGTTCTATTGCCCCGAAAGCATTTTCATAAAAAGAAATATCTTTTACTCCATTGTTAATGAAAAGTTCAGGAGCGAAAGATACTTTACTGTCTGTCGTTGTCATAAGCGTATTCATTTTTCAATGTGTCGTGCGGGCAATATTGCATCATGGATCTCGAATTTTCTAAAGACGTCAGAAATTGTGTTATAACTGCCAATTATTTCACCAAATTTATTTACAACTATATAATAAGGAAAAGCATTGATACTTAAACCTGACGTGATTTTTTTAACAGTTGACTGTAAATAGTTAGGCCAGGTGTAATGATTATTTGAAAGATAATTTTTCCATTCTTTACTATACCTGTCGGTTGAGATACCGATCACTCCAATTTTACTTTGTGCCAGCTTTTGAAAATTTGCCTTTATTATTTTATGTTCCTTTCGGCAGGGAGCACAAGCTAAGAACCAAAAGTCCAATACATAAAAATCCGCATTCTTCAAAACAAGAGAGGTAACCTTATTTTGGTTGTCTATAAATTTAAAATCTAAAACATTTAGATTATCAGCGGATAAAATTTTGTTCATGCGTTCAATTACAATAGGATATAATCCAAACCAGGAAAATTTCTCTTCCTGTCCTGAATATGTTTCTTTGAGGTCTTGAATTTTATTTTTATCATTTTGATTAATGTTTAGATAGAGCATGCCGATCCACAAAGAAAAGGGGTTGACCAAATTATTTTGCACTTTGCTTAGAAGAAAATTATTGATTTGAGCTGTGTCTTTTGTTTTTAAATAGCCCGAAAATTCTTTATTAAAGTTTCTTACATAATAATAGACAGGACTATTAGTTACGGTGTCAATTACTAATTTAGAGGACTCTACGTGAGCATGAATATCTATGTTGCCGGTGTCTAACCAAACTTGCGTCCATATCTTTTTGTCATTTATGTAACATCCGAAATTGTATAAGTCAATACCGGAATTTGCAAAACTAAAACTGAGTGTGTCTTTGTATTCAGAATTATATATTTCCTTAAAACTAAAATCAGAGGCGTCAATTTTTTCAATTTGTTTGTCGGATTTTAAAAACAATTGGATTTTTGTCTGGGCAGTTACCTGAAAGTTCAGTACCAGGAGTACCATGATTATTTTGTAGGGTATCATATAAATGCGCATAACATTCAGTATTGTTGTATTAGCCCCAATATAAATCTTTTATTAATTAGAATCCAACAACTCGTATTCGCAATTTTTAATTGCCAGTTGCCTTGTCTCACCAAATTACATCATTGTTAGTATGCAGCATAGCTTGTGTTTAGCGTACCAACAATCGAAAATATTGAAATCTCGGTTGTTGGGAAGCTAAGCCTCATATCTCCGAATCATGCCAACAACGGCGGGAGAGATCCACTACTTCAGCCTACCCTTTTTTACTACGTTTACGTTTTCCTCTCATTGATAGAATGTGTCACGACTTTATACAGCATTACGAAGTTAGTCGCGGCCAATAGTACCATTGGGATTCTTCGGAAAATCATGTCAGTGGATATCAGGCGCTCAATTAAGTCATGAGAAAATTTTGTATCAAGTTCCGATTGAATAGGAATTTGAATCGTTATTGTTGATATCAGCGTTATTAAATTAAAAAGTAGCGCCAACCACACTAACCATTTTGGAATAATTGACGGCCGGAACCAAAATAGCAATATTTGCGGTATGAAAGACATGAAAAAGAAAATAACAAATAGTGGTATAATAAGGGAGCTGTCAATTTGATGAAATTTTGGAAATTCCTTCTCCCCTACCCAACGCCATGTTCGATAAGATACCAATGAATTTACTACACCACCACCAAAAACGTAAAATTCAATTAAAATATAAACAGAGAAAACAATGCCGGAAATTTTATTTTTATTACTCATTTTGCATCAATTAAAAATGTGTTTAATTTCTTATAATTTAAGTCGCCAATCCCCGCTACGCCTTTACTGGTATGCAGTATAGCTTGAGTAAGGTGGTACCAACAATCGAAATATTAAAATCCCAGTTGTTGGTAAGGTAAGCTTCATATCTGCGGATCATACCAACAACGGCCTAAGGAAAATACTTAAATAATTTCATTGTGATAGAATCTTTTTTATAAGTCTGCGAAAGTTTCAGTTTTACATGACCGCTCAACGAAAAGCTTGTGAAAAACCGCTGCCGTTGAAACAATAAATAGGGTTTAGCGTAATATTTTAAAGCTTGTTAGGAATCTTCCTTCCGTGGTTTGATCGTCATAATAATACATTTCATAGGTGTCATTGTCCTTTATTTTTTCCCATAGCCTATGAATAGAAATGCTCATCAAACGAACAATTTCTTCATCCTGGAATTGCCATCCAATAACCCTACTCTTGCCTTTTGAAAATATTACGATTCTTCTATTTTTGGCCCCTCCAGTGCAGTGATTTAAATAGACGTCTATCGTAGAATTAGATACTGACTTATCTAGTGTAATAAAGTTTCTGGGAAGCCCACTATCATTCCGGACTAAGATGTTGTTGATATAAATTTGATAATTGTCAACTGTATCAGCTTTAGATATGAAACTGCTGGATAATAAAAGGAATAGTAGAATAATTCTATGAGTGTTCATTTGTGTAGAGTGTGATTATCATTACGCCAGTTACCTTTAGTTACTATTCGATTATATGCTTTGTGTCAATTAAATGTTTGCTTACGAAAGCTAAATCTGGATACTTCTCTGCGTTCCTGCTTTTTTCAATTCTTACTGGTAATTCTTGTAAATAGTATTCAAGTAATTCATCAATATTGTCAAGGTATGCATAACCATCAGGTTTTATTGTTGGAATGAGTTTTATCGAACCTACTTTTTCAATATTGAGGTTATTGTCAATATACTTGCAATCAATCATTCTCACATTTACTGCATAGGTCAAGTCCTCCCACGAACCGAAACGTGTACCAAAAAACTTTCCTTTTTTGAAGTCATCTAATGCAGGCTTATTGTCGTTATAGTATTCAATGAGTGTCAGGTCATAAAACTTGTTGAATTTTCTTGAAATAAGAACAGCTAAGAATTTCTCACGGTAGTGAACACTTAAACAGTCACCCTGTCGATACTTTACCAACTTACCTTGTACTTTGCCAGGCGATGTGTCTTTAATTTTATTCATAAGAAGTATCGAATCAATATCACCTTGAATTTTAGGGTGTGTCCTGCAATTTGCATTAGATGTTCGCTGTTCGTTTTTCGTCGTCGCTAATCCAATTTAATTTTCTTATACTCTACGCCATTGTTGGTGTGCAGCATAGTTTGTGTTTGGCTGTACCAACAATCGAAAATATTAAAATCCCATTTGTTGGCGGAAGTTTTTATTGCTTTATTGTTTCTTGGTATTTTTTTAAATTGGTTACTCCCCAAAGTGCAAGAATCAATTCTAATAAAAGTCCTGCGCAGAGCAAAATCGATGGGATTCCGTCCACAACTAAACTGATTATTCTTCCTGATGCCAAACCAAACATAAAAAAGACATTTGCAATTGTTGCAGCCCGCCAAAAATATGGATTAAATATCCCGGTCAACCAAAGTGCAACCATACCTAAATACAAACCCATTATTGCTCTAAACATTTGTGTCAAGTCAATACTGTCTATTGTAAAGTCAAATAAATTTGGTAAAATGTTATTTGGGAACAAACCGTAAGTTAATGATACAATTGTAACGATAATTACTGATGCCGTTAAATGGAAGTTTTTACTGTTGATCAATTTTGTACTTTTCAGATTTAAAAGCTGCCATAAAATTTCTACGCCATTGTTGGTATGCAGCACAGCTTGGGTTTAGCGTACCAACAATCGAAAGTATTAAAATCTCAGTTGTTGGTAGCTAACCTCCATATCTGCGCATCATACCAACAATGGCACAAGTTGTTTACAGCCTATTTTTTTAGGTTTGAAACAATCACCAAAGAATGCTCGAAAAGAAAACGGTGTGTAGCAAAAACATGAGGAATACCCGGAACAATGGGTTTGTAATCGAAATATTTTTCTGGTGAACCTGTAAATTGTCCTGTCTCATATGCCATAACTGTAAATTTTTTCCCTACATATTTTTTTTCCATTTTGTTTAGTTGCGCATCGGAAATTGGACTTCCACTTTTTTTATAAATCAGCTTGTACAAACTGAAACAATCATTTGCTAAAGTTTCTGTTTCGTCTGTAAACCTCAAAATAAGTGTGTCATTTATTTTTTTACTATTAATAGAATTTACTTTTAAAAGATAAGTCCCTTCATAGGCTTTCCAATGCAGATTGTCACCGTCATAAATTTCAACTTCTAACTTTGACATTGTTCCGAACGGAATTTCCAGTTTTGATAGTAAGATTATTTTTGAGCTGTCCTCCATCAAAGTAGTTCCGAGTCGCATTTGAGATTTTGTCCAGAGGAATGTAAGAGTAAAAAAAATTGTCAGGAAGTGTCTCATTCGATTTTTGTTAGGACGATGATATTAATCTACAATTACACACAACGCACAGATTACACAACTGAAACTAATCTATTGGGACAATTTATCCAAATAGCTATAGCAAAAAACCTATTCACTAACGATCTACGTCATTGTTAGTATGCAGCATAGCTTGTGTTTGGCGGTACCAACAGTCGAAATATTAAAACCTCAGTTGCCGGTAAGCTAAGCTTCATATCTGCGCATCCTGCCAACAACGGCCCAAGCCCTCGATTGTGGGCTTTGTTATTCTTATAATTTCCATTCTTATCAAGGCTGTGGTAAGCGCCCAGCACAGGAAGCCATCCGCACATTACCCACCCCTCATTCCTGCGCCTAATGGTAAGTCAGAATTTCACTTCGCAAATAATTCAAGTAAATGAATATTTCTTCTTTGGATGAACTTTCAAAGGTAATCAGCCATTTCTTTTCACTAAATTTATCAGAACGTGTCCAGTAGGCTACGGTGTCTGGCGTTTTGGAATCTACTAAATCCCATTTGAGTTTATTGATTTGTTGAATATTATTCAACAAGCGTTTAAAATCAGGTCGTAAATATTTTGAAATTGCAATTGATTTGGAAGGTTCCACAATATTTTCATAATTTTCTTTTAAACTGTCTATTAAAAGAATTGTTTCAGATTTTAACACGGAAATTGGATAAAATTCTTCAACTGCAACAATTCCTTTCGAATTATGTGCAGAGTCCTTAGAAGTGCCAATGCCTCTATCTATCTCTTTAAATTTCGACATCAAATCGTCTGACTTTTTCTTGGCAGATCTGGCTGTCCAAAGAAAAAATGCTGTTGTAAAGGCAACCAGAATAAATATTAAAACAATAAAATTTCTTTTCATCAATTAGAGAGTTCGTCATTAGCGTACAACGCACAGATTGCGCAACTGAAAATAATCTATTGCCGCAAACTATCCAAATGGGCACACAAAAAACGTTTTCACTAATCGTCCCAATAACATTTGCCACCTGCATTTCAAATTTTAATAATGGGAAATGTTTGGTAACGGATCAACAGCTCCCAGGCTGCCGGATAGCAGTGGAAAGCCTGGTGAGGAATTGTGCGTTGGCTTCTGTGCCGTACTTGTAACGGATAGCCGGAACCGCTGCTGATATTTATTCTTCAGCCCACAGCCACAAATAAAGCAATTACTGTGTCACCGGTTTTTGCTGCATCTTCTCATCATATTGCTTTTGCAGATCACTTAAGGCGGCATCATAGCCGGCACGATCTATAAAAGCTGAAGGATTGTAGGCGTCGCCGGGCTTGTGTTTTTCATGAAGATCAAACTGACCTGCGTGGGCTGCAAGCCATATATCGAAGGATATATTTTTCATCTTGTTGAATGTGGAAGCATAGTCATTGGCAATGTTTGGATAAGCCGTAATTGCAGCAAACGGTTGCTCGACAATGATGGTGGGCATGTTGGCGATAAGCACGTTGTAAGACCTTTGATCATCTTTCACCGTAAACAAAAAACTACAGGAGCCTTTTGTGTGGCCAGGATGATGCAACATCACCAACTGCATATCTCCGAGTGAAATGGTATCACCATCATGTAATAAACGATCCGCCTTCACAGGCTTGAAGGAGACGCCATACTTTCCCATTTCGTAATCGGCCTTGCCACCACTTGCCAATACAGCGGCATCTTTTTCATCTGCCATTAATTTTGCACCGGTCATTTTTTTAATGTCTGCCATCGCACCTACATGATCATAATGCGCCTGGGATGTGAGGAGTATTTTGGTATCTGAAAATTTAAAGCCCAGCGTTTCAATGTTGCTTTTTATCTGTGCCGCAGAAGCAGCCAATCCTGTGTTGATCAAAATATTTCCCTTGCTGGTTGTAATGAGATAACAAGCCAGGTCGTAGGTGCCCACGTAATACAGGTTGCCTGCTATCCGGAATGGCTTATAGGCCTGAGACCATTCTGCCTTTGTTTTAGGTTCGTTTACTTTTTGTGCACTTACAACTGATGATGAAATTAATAAGATGATTGCAAATACTATATTTTGAAACGAGGGTTTAAACATTAGTTATGAGTGATGAATTATGAGTGATGAGTGTTACACAAATTTTGAAGGCACGATCCGATAGTTATCGGATCACATGAATTTCACGGTGTGTAATGATCGGCCTGCAATTTCGCATTTCATCTTCATAATTCATGTCGTTTATTTAAGAAATTTATTTGTTTACAAACATTTGTTTTTCAGCTAACATGTTGCGCTCTCAACTATGCATTTTTAGCAAGGAGCAAGAAGCCCGATGATCTTAAATAAATGACACGATTCCTATTAATGGTCTTTAATTTAAAATGTCATTTGCCCTGCCCTACTCCTTTCGCCGCACTCCATAAATAACGCCGGTGCCACTTTCGTAAATCGTAAGATTAAACCCTGTGTTGACATGTATCTGCCCATTTCCCTTTACCACCAATGACCGGCATTTGGCATTGACATCTACCACCACTGGATACATCAGCGTTACATTGCTAAGCGAATCGGGCACTTTGTTATTGCTCCAGATAGTTGCATCGCTCCAATTGCCACCCTTCACATTTGCCGATTGGGTAGACAGGCTGGTGCGAACAATATCGCAACTGGTTCCAAGGCAGGGCGGTTCCCAAAATACGATTCCATTATCGGTAGCGATCAGCAATTTAAAACGCAGGGTGTCATAAGCAATAGCATTGATATTGCTCGATGGCAAGCCATGGGTATTGGTATATAAATGATAATATTTAACGCTATCCAGCCGGTCTGTTTGGCCAATGCCATGATCGAAAAATACCAGACCTGCCGTGGTACCGATGTAAACATCGCCATAAGGATCGCCGGTAATGGCATTGGGGTTAACCCCGCTGCCGGGAAACAAGGATGGAAAATTAATATAGTGCCAAACCTTATGTTCATCATATACCAGTACAGCGCTATTTGACAGTCCTACCCATACCCTTTTCATTGCGTCAAAGAAAATAGACCTGGCAACAAAACCGGAGGGAATAGCCGGCACCGTGTTATGATCATACGATCGAAGGAAAGCATTGGTGACAGCATCGTAGGCCAATATCTGGGGACCGCCATAATTGTGCAGTGCAAAAGCCCATACCTGTGATGAGTCGCCACCCACTGTTGTAACACTGGCGTCGTTGTTTACTAATTTCAAACTATCACTCACCGGGTGAAATTCTTTGACAGTGGAATACAGCCCCTGGCCCAGCATGCCGTTGATGAGATTGCCCCCCGTGGTAAAGGCTTGAGTGGCCACCCAAACCTTTGGATTGCTTACGTCATTGAGCCTGAAGGTATCCACATAAATGCAACTGGCATAGCGGGATGGAACATGGAACTGCGAGCTCACAGTATAAAGAACACTACTCGTTACATAAGGATTTGCATAGTAGTTGACACCCCCGGCAATGTGGTCAAGCCCGCTCGGCGCTGTTCCCGATTGTGCTATCCAGATGCCGCCTGCTTTGTCTGCTTTTATATTGTTGATCCTTACATTGGTGATATCCCCCCTTTTCTTCCAGGCGGTATCATTGTACTGATACAAACCCTGGGATTTTGTGCCTGCCCACACATTTCCTTTGGCGCCTACGCCGATGCTGATGAAGTCGTTGGTAGTAAATGCAGGCGTATTACTCATGTCATAAATATTGCTGTCGATGCCTACGGCTATCCAGGCATTCTTAACAGAATTCACTTCTGCGGATGCTGCGCCGTAGAGGGTGGTCGCCGCATTAACAGAAACCGTTTTGCAAGTAGCGAAGCTGGCATTCGGAGGCAGGTTGAGTTCTGTGAGGTAAGCGATTCGTTGTGAAGAATTGCTGCCAATGGGCGCTACATTATAAGGTGTGTTCTTTGTGTTAGTACCACTTTCGCCCTGTGTAATGAGGAAGAACCATTTATTTAATACATTGCTATTTGTATGAACCCCGCAATCATCGTTTACTGAACTGGCAGGCACCCGGCAGGTCTGAAAATCAGCGGGCGTCCAGTTAGTGCTTTTGAATGTACTTGGGTGTCCATGACTAATTGGGTCAGACATATCCCTTAACCCAAATTGATAATTGATGGTGATCTCTTCACCGATTTTCCAAATAGATTTATTGGTGGCGATAGAAGGATTATTGATGATGCCGTAATTTTCTATACAGGCGGCCCATATATCGCTGAAGCCTTCATTGAGTGCGCCCGACTCCCAGCGATACACCAGGGCGGCAGTAGTTTGACAAATAGCATGGCCCATTTCATGTGCGCTTACATCAAGGCTCGACAACACATTGAATTGCCTTGAGTTGTTACCTGGATTTAACGGTTTCCCATTTCTGCCATCACCAAAATACATCGCCTGCCCATCCCAATAGGCATTGTCCATAGGAACGTTGTAAGCAAGGTTGCCCACCTGTACATATTCATTTACATGCATATAGCTTTGTATGCTCGCAAAGTTATCGTCCCAACCTTTTCGGCCATGTACTGTCAACCAGTAATCACTAATAACCTGCATATTAAAATGAACATCCAGTGCGGCGTCATCGTCATTGGCATTGGCGTATTCCGCTGCCGTCCAGTTGTTGTCGTTGTCTACGAAATTTGTGATAACGGCGGCCGAAGATCCCTGGTATTCCCTGTTGTGATTTTGGGTAATTATTTGCTGGGCATTCCGGATCTGGTACAGCCAAAAGGGTTTACCGGCAACCCCGCTCGCATTATCCGTTATTATTTGCTGGGTTCCATTGTAGTGTGTAGCCGCGGTGCCAATTACCCCTGAAAAGTTGCGGGCAGTTTTTCGGCCACCCATTGGTTGAGTTAGTAAAAAAGGTTTACCCGCAATACTTGTTTCATTTTTCAATATTGGCTGGGCTTCATCGCAGGTTGCGGTTGAATGAGCAGTTGCACCAACATGTTTGATCACGGCATCGCTTAATACAATCCTTCCGTCTTTTGCATCTACATAAATATAGCTCCGGCTCAATGGCAGGCGTGTACGGATGTCGAATTTGTAAGCGAGGCATAGCTCTCCTTCGTTGAGATAAGTTTGTAAAATCACCAGTTCGCCTCTTGGCTGCATCATGGTAGAATCACTACCAGCGTAACCATCCCACATAAATTCTTTTGCGCCTGTAAAATCCATAGCTTTTTGCAGTGCCGTGCGTTCGCCTAACGCAGGAGTGGTATTGAAATTATCATCAATAGCATAAAACTCCATTTGCATCATTGCCAACTTGCCATTGCGGGCAGTACTGTTAATTACCCCATGCTCTACTTTGATACCCTTGTAATATTGGTGCAGCTTGCTTACCGCCAGGTCCCCGGTGTTGCTCGTTTTACCTTCCGGCTTTAGTTCGTCCATTGCCGGCCGCAGGCCGAGTTGATTACTAATCCATCCAGCCACCTGGTTTTCCATTAAAGAGGCATCGGCTGAAAAAAGGACGCCGGCCTGTGAAGCGCTAATCATCTTAAATTGTGCCCCTTTTGACTGCACATCGTTTGCCCTATCGAGGCTGGATTTCATCGTTAAAACAGAAGGTTGGGCAAAAGCAGCAGAGGCAACAAGCAGTAGAAAAGCGGATAGCAGCAGGTAGTGTTTTTTCATCAAAGCGTGTTTTAGTGTTGGTATAGAATCAATTATTATTAAGGGCTTTAAAACGATATTTCTGTTCTGTGGTATTGGGGGATATCGAAAAAATCGGTTGCTTGGGCATATTGATATTGAATCAAAATAACGAACTGCCGGATTTACAAAGCCATTCCGTTATTTAAACCATAAGCTACAGCTTTTCTTTTTAAGTTTTAACCATTGCATATTCTTATTCAATCAACTTAAAGTGGAAACGTAACCGTGTCGCTATTAGTATCATTTTGAGATTGTTGGCAACAAGCTTTCCGATCCGTCCTTCTGTTTGCCCTTCCTCGAAGCATAGCAACTTCTGCGCAGATGATCAATTTAAACAAACACAAAACCTACATCCCTTTTTTCGGAAGATGGGCAATTAACTCAACTTCTATTTGAGCATCAGGTCTGCCGGAGAACAGCCTTGTAATTTGAACCCAGGTAGCAGCAGGAAAGTCACCGTTGTAAAATGCTTTCCGCACACTGTTGTTTGCTTTTACAGCTTCAATATCGGTGGTAAATAATGTTTCTTTAACCACGTTTTTATACGATGCTCCGTATGCCTTTAAAGTATTTCCGAGGCCGGTATAAATTCCTTGGAGCTGTTCTGCAATAGTTCCCCTGCTGATGGAACCGGAGATATAAAGAATATTGTCGACCAATACAGCTTCTGCGTACCCTGCTGTAGTATCCTGCGAGTTAAACTTACCATCATGAATCTTCTTTTTAGTGATTTCATTTTGTTGTGCAAATGAATGAATGGATAAACATAAGCCACAGAATAGCAGTAAGGAATTTTTCATAATAAATGCTTTAATTGATTTTATTAAATTAGTGATACCCACTTAAATATCGTGATAATCTACGGCAGTCTTACTGGTATTTTGTACATCAGTTAAACCCGCAAACTATTCGTGAAGAAGCTTTTGGTTGTATCCCGGTTTTGCGTTACTAACGCAGGGAAGTTACATGGCTGAAGAATATAGTTGTTTAACAATCAATTTATTTTTCCAAATACCGCCTTACCAGTTGCAGGGAAGAATGTATACCGCAACGCCGATAGTAGAAACCGTTTATTATTACCATCAATTGCCGCCTGCAAACCGAACCATTCAGTTTGTGTGCCTACAGGATCAGTTACATATTGCAATTTGCCCCATCCCAGCCCAAGCCTTTTATAGATAGTGGCAGATCCCTGGGCAGAATTTACACCAATGTTATCAAATCCATCACCTACAATGGCATAGTCACCTGAAATGGAGACACTGGTTCCAAATGAGGTGCTCCCATAGCCGGTATTGTTCTTTGTTCTCTGCATAAGCAGCCAGGCAGTTCCACTATATTGGTAGAAGCTCACAGAACTTTCAAAGAAAAATGAAGTAGGCGATCCCACAAGCGCATAGTTGCCCGACAGAGACACACTATGTCCGAACTTATAGCCCAATCCTCCATTGGCATCAATGATTTTTTGTAGCAGCACCCAACTACTTCCGTTATACTGGAAAATACTGGCAGAACCCTGGTTGGAAGCGGCGCCATCGTCAAAATCAGCTCCTGCAATAGCAAAGTTGCCAGAGATGGAAACACTGATCCCAAACTGGTCGGAGGCTGCGCCGGTGGCATCAAGTATTTTTTGCATCAATACCCAGGTGCTTCCATTGTATTGATAGATACTTGCAGAACCCTGGTCAGCACCGGCTGCTCCATCATCTAAATAAGCACCTATAATAGCATAATTCCCAGAGAGAGATACACTAACTCCGAATTGGTCATTGGCTTCACCAGTGGCATCGGTTATTTTTTTCGCCAATACCCAGGTGCCACCATTGTTTTGATAAATACTAACAGAACCCTGGTCGGCATTCGCACCAACATCATCAAAATTTGCTCCTATAATGGCAACATTTCCTGAGATAAAAACACTGGTTCCAAACTGATCATTTGCTGCACCCGTAGCATCCGTAATTTTTTGCATCAACACCCAATTGCTTCCATTGTATTGGTAAATACTTGCAGAGCCCTGGTCGGTGTTGACTCCAATATCATCTTTGTTAGCACCTACAATTGCATAGTTACCGGAAATGGAAACTGCACTTGCAAAACCATCGTTTGCGCCACCAATCACTGGGTTATATTCACTGATGTTTGCGTTGGCAGCACAATTGCCCCATACCCCAAAACCAACATTACCTCCGGCAGCAATATTATTTGTTCGCCAGCTTGAATTTCCGGCTGCATCACTGGTTAAAATTTTTCCTGCACCGGCGTTGAGTGGAAGCTTTATAGCAGTAGGCTTTAAAGTATCTTCCTTTATATTACCGGCAACATGCAATTTTTCCGAAGGAGTAGTTGTACCAATACCTATATTTTGAGCCAATAAATATTTTGGTAAACTAATAATGAAAATAAAAAACACGAGACAGGAATGAAGGAGCAATTTTTTCATAGCAATTAATTTATTTTTCCAAATACAACTTTACCGCTACTGCTGCCATAATTAAGTGCGCCGGCTGCAAAGCGCTTAGTGTTACCGTCGATAGCTGTGGAAAAGCCGAAAAAATCATCAGTGAGCCCGGCGGGATCAACCAGGTATTGGATTCTTTGCCACGCATTCCCCAGTCTTTGGTAAATGCTTGCCGAACCAAAATTAAAGGCGGTGGGAGGACTCCTGAATACATCGTCACTATAAGCACCCACCATTGCATAGTCGCCCGAGATCGATACACTGACGCCAAAATTATCACTAGCTGCACCGTTGGGATCAGTAAGGTCTTGTAGCCATACCCAATTGGCGCCATCGTAGTGATACATGCTGGCCAACCCCTGGCTGCTATAAGGCCCTACTGTTGCCTTAAAAGCACCCACGATAACATAGCTACCCGAAATGGAAACGCTATATCCATAATTGCTTACACCAAAGCCGGTTTTCTTCTGCATGAACACCCATGCTGCACCATTATACTGATAGATGCTTGCGGAACCTTGGTCTGTGATAACCTCATCATCGCCATAAGCACCCACCACGGCATAGTTACCAGATATAGATACACTGGTACCAAAATACGCGTCCGCTTCCCCGGTAGCATCCGTTATTTTTTGCATTAAAACCCAGGTAGCTCCATTATATTGGTAGATGCTCACAGAGCCCTGGTCAGTGTTGGCGCCTACATCATCAAGATTAGCACCGACTATAGCATAGTTGCCGGATATAGAAACGCTTGTTCCAAACCTATCGAGCGCTGCACCTGTTGCATCTGTAAGTTTTTGGGTGAGTACCCAACTGGCTCCGTTGTAATGATAAAAGCTCACAGAACCCTGGTCCGTATTTGTTCCTATATCATCCAAATAAGATCCAATAATAGCATAGCTACCGGATATAGATACACTGTTCCCAAACCTGTCTTCGAAACCACCCGCAGCATCCGTTAATTTTTGCATCAACGTCCAAGTGCTTCCGTTATACTGGTAAATACTGGCTGAACCCTGGTTAGGATTATTTCCTACATCGTCTAAGTAAGCTCCTACAATGGCATAGCTGCCTGATATAGATGTACTGTATCCGAAGTTGTCAGCTATTGAGCCCGTTGCATCTACTATCGGAATGTAATCGGTGATATTTCCATTGGAGTTACAATCGCCCCATACACCATATCCAGTATTGCCTGTGGCGCTCGTCGTTGTATTATTTTGCCAGCTTGCGTTACCTGCTGCATCACTGGTTAAAATTTTTCCTGTACCGGCATTAGTTGTAAATTTTATGGCATTCGGTTTTAGGGTATCAGCTTTTATATTACCGGCCACATGCAGTTTTTCGTTGGGTGATGCAGTGCCTATGCCTACATTTTGAGAGAACAAACTTTTAGGTAAGTTGATAATTGAAATAAGGCATAAGAAACAAATCGGGGCGAATGATTTTTTCATAACGTTATTTTTTCAGAATGTACTGTGAATTTATCTAATCTTATCCATTTATTAAAATGGTATTGCCTGAAGTGATTAGCCGTTTTTTGCAAAACAATATTGGGTGCAGAAATTATTTTGCCCGTTCGATAATTTGTTTCAACGCTGGTTCAATTGCCAATACGTGCCAACCGCCAAAAATTACTAATATCTTGTCATGTTTTTTTAGTTGCTCCCCGATCTTTTTTAATAGAGCGATGTCGCGTATTTCTTTCGATTTTCTTGTAACATCATTAAAGTGATTTTTTCTGCTGAAAGGTGTAAAATCCAGTTGACTGATATTATCAAGCGAGAATTTTTGATGAAAATATTTTTCATAACTGGTCGTATAAAAATTCAGCGTTTTTTCATCGGATGTTAAATGGATTCCTTCTTTCAAAAGATATTTGTTTATAAAGATGCTGTCATATAATTTTTCAAAATCGCCTGTAAACTGGCCAAATGCGTAAGGAAAAATAAATCTTTCTGATGCAAAAAACAGGAGCGCTTCTTCTTTTGAATAGGCTTTGGAAAGTTCTTCAAATTCAAGCTTGTCATTCATATCTCCATTCAAGGTATTAATGCCGGCATTGTCTGCAAGGAATTTTTCCAGCCCTAATTCTCCTTCTTTGAGTATTGCCTGGTTTCGGGAGCTGAAGTGCTTTGTCAAATTGCCACCTTCATTAATTATTAACTCCGGTTTAAATTGATAAAATATCTTTTCTATTTCCGTAAACAACTTATTTGCAGTGTCTCTTGAATGTTGGGTTCCAATAACAATAAGGTGTTTGTTTTTATTAGTCAAATCAATAACGTAGGGATTTTTGGGTAAGTTGCCAACGCTGTCAACAGGAATATTGAGATATGAAATTAATTTGTATTTGGTCTGTGCCTGGGCGCCGGTGTGCAGAGTTGCCAGGCAAAGAAGCAGAATTAAAAGTTTTGTCATAATTGTTACAGTTGCAGTTCCCCAACCGGGTTAACCCCGCTAATTGAACGAGAACTTTTCGTTACGTTTTTTTTCTACGTGATGTCTCACTTTTTAAACCTGATGAAGGTTATTGTAAGCTGTGCCCTGATACTTAAAGGCTTAAGGTTTTTTTGTTTGTAGAGTGTAAGAAAGTTCCCGCCGGGGCAGAAAATTTTTGTGCCGATAATATTGTAGTTCAATAATAATATTTTTTTGGGTATTTTTAAATATAAAAACTACACCATGAAAACAACCTTAAAAGAAATCAAAATTATTAGAGCAGCCATCTTCATTTTGGTAATTGCTCTTTTACCTGGTTTGCAATCTTTTTCCCAAACAGAAAAAGGTATGCATTTTGAACATGGGCTTAGCTGGCAGCAGGTTTTGGAGAAGGCCAAAAAAGAAAACAAATTTATTTTTATTGATTGCTATACTACCTGGTGTGGCCCATGCAAAATGATGTCGGCCCAGGTTTTTCCGCTGGAAGAAGTTGGACAATTTTACAATGAAAAATTTATCAATATCAAGATACAGTTAGATACTACTAAAAACGATAATGAGGAAGTAAAGAGTTGGTTTGCCGCAGGTAAGGAACTGGCAGATAAATATAATGTACGGGCCTACCCCACCTATTTATTTTTTGATGCCAATGGCCAGGTTGTCCATCGTGCAGTAGGTTCATCTGACCCAACCACATTTATTAAAAAAGGAAAAGAGGCTACCACACCGGAAACGCAATACTATACAGCCAAACGATTATATGAAACTGGGAATAAAGACCAGGCATTGCTTTTAAAATTGGCAAGGTTAAGTACTGAGGGATATGACCAGCCTTTTTCGCAACAGGTTTCCAGGGAATATCTTGCCACTCAAAAAGACTTGTTGACTGAAGAAAACATCAAACTGCTTTCAAATACAATTCAAAAAAGTACTGATGCCGGCTTTAATGAGCTGATGAGTAATCCCACATTATTTGATAAATATAATTACCCCGGCTTTGCAACACAAACCATACGTAACATTATCGCCGTGGAGGAAATATTTCCCGTTGTTGCGCCCAGGGGGCAAAAACCAATAGATAATCCTGATTGGGATGCTGTTTTAAAAAGTGCCGAAAAAAAATACCCGCTCTATGCAAAGGAGGCGGTAAGTTTTTATAAAATCGAAATAGCCAGGAGAGCAAATAACTGGCCTGTATTCAGTGCTGCTGTTACCGACTATTTAAAATTATACAGCAGCAATGGACTGGCCGGCACTTTAAATAATTTTGCCTGGACCATATTTGAAAAATGCGATGATATGGCCTGTATTGAGAAAGCATTAAACTGGAGCAAGCAATCGCTGGCAGGCAATGATAAAGAGCACATGTTCATCGACACTTATGCCAATTTATTATACAAATCAGGTAAAAAGAAAGAGGCTATTGAATGGGAAACTAAAGCAAGAGACATTGCTACCGGTGATGATTCAAAGGGATACCAGTCTACTATTGACAAGATGGTAAAAGGTGAAAAAACATGGTGACCCAACTTACCTGGTAAAATAAAAAAAGGGTTGAAATTTTCAACCCTTTTTTATACGACAGCAGTCATCTTCGGCTGTAAGCTTTATTCTTTAGCCCGAAGAAATTTTAAAAAGTACTTAGGACTAATTTAATAACATCTTTTGGTGTTTTGGGCCAATCTGATTTTGCAAACAACTTAGCTCCAGATTTTTTTTCGGGAACTTCTATTTCTACTAAGGTTAATTCGCCTATTCATAAAGATTGTACATAACCCTTATTCCCTTAGTAGAAATTATGCTGAAAATATACGCTTAACCTTATTACCTTATTTTCTGTTTTTTCAATATCACTAATTTGTCTCTTGCGAACTATAATAGTTCCCTGTTTTTTCGTTGTACGATTGAGCGCCATCCCAGGGGCTGATTCGTATTGAAGACTTGATGCAATGCCATGTAGAGTACCGTTTTAGACGAGTGCCCCAATTTTATTTAGTTAGCTTTTCTAACTTATCGCTTTATAAAATGCAGTTTTCTCGTCTTTCTCTTTTTTGCTTTCAGTGTCTGTTACTTTCACTTCTATTTCAAATTCCTCTTTCCGTTTTGGCATAACTGGCGCTATTCCCATAACCATACATATTGCAAACATAAAAGCAAACAGAATAATGCGGAAAAAGCGGATGATTGTTTTGATGTTTTTCACTCTATAGTCAATTAAATAAATCTTGCAGACGATGTCAACAAGAAATGATTATAAAAATTGATTATGCCAGGTCCAATGGCACAGGGATATTACTATCCTTTTATAGAGATGAAATCGTCCTCGTTAGAATTTAGAGGAATACTTTTAATTATAAGAAATCGATCCGCTTTGTGATTTGAAAAATGCAATTTAGATGTATTGTCAAAACTTACTTTTATTTGTCTATCGTAGGCTAATAAAAAGAATGTCCAACAATTATTAAGGAAGTATTTGAAATTCTCTTTCGTTTTTAATAATAACGCAGTCTTAAATGATACTGTCCGCTTTCTCGTGCTGCCATAAAGTTTACAAGCTATCTCTGACTGCGCATTTGTTTTATTGTGTGGTTGAGCGGAGGTAATATTTCCGGCAAATAAAAAGAAGCTCAATAAAATAGTCAGCCTAAGTAAACATTTGGTAAAAATATCTTTGCGGTATGTGATTTTAGAAATGCTCATTTTAACTGTTTCGACTATTTATGAGGTGTGTAAAAATGCGCAACCGAACGATTTACGCAGTTGAAAATAATCTATTACGGTAGTTTATCCAAATCGATATGATTGACAATTGGTCCTGTTTCGGCGGAGGACAACTGAATCTTTATACCTATCCAATAACTTCTTTTACACACTCAATAAAAATATCAATTTCATTTATTGTATTGTAATAAGCCGGCGATGCCCTTACCGCCCATTCGATACCTTTTTCATCAAAATCTATTAGACCAAAGGCCCTATAACTTGGCACTACATTAATTTTTCTTTTTAATAATTCACTAACAATAAATTTTGGTTCGGAACCCTGCACATGAAACGTTACCAGGCCACCCAGTTCCGGCCCTTTGTCAAGCACTCGTAGCCTATCTATTTGTGCAAGTTGATTCCTCATATAACCGGACAGCAATTTTACCTGGCGTTCTATTTTATCTTCGCCGATATTAAGACAATATTCAATAGCCGAAGCCGTGCCCAGTACCGTTGAATAAGCAAATTCCCAATCTTCAAATCTTATAGCTGTGGGTTGTTGTTGATACTCATCTTTTTGTTTCCATTCAGCGCCTCGCATATCGATAAACATTGGTTCTAAGCCTGCTTTCAACGCTCTATCTGAAATATACAACGCACCGGTACCACGGGGTCCTCTTAAAAATTTCCGGCATGTAACACTCAAAAAATCGCACCTTAGTTTTTCAACATCTAATTTCATTTGCCCCACCGACTGACAAGCATCCAGAATATACCAGGTCTTGCCGTCATGCTGCTTTGTATAGCTTTGATAAATTTTTGCAATTTCATTTACCGGCTGTATCAATCCCGAATTTGTAGGTATATGTGTAATGGCCAAAAGCCTGGGCTGGTGCCTTTTTAATTTTTCTTCGAGATCGTTCAAATCAACGCCACCTATTGCAGCATTATTGATTCTTACAATTTTAACACCCAATCTTTTTTGCAGTGATAAAAATTGTATTTGATTCGAAACAAAGTCGTCACAATCGGTGAGTATAATATCACCTGCCTGGAAGGGAATAGAAGACAGAGCTCTTGTATAGGCATCTGTTGCACTTGCGGTGAAAGCAATGTTGGAAGACTTGCAGTTAAACAATTTTGCAGCTTGTATATAAAAATTTTGAACCGCTGAATCTCTGATGGCAGCGGCTTCGTAACCTCCAATTTCAGATTCCAGTTTAATATGATCTATCTGCACCTGGGTTACTATATCAGGCATTAATCCTGAGCCGGCATTGTTTAAATGAATAACTCTTTTTGTCCCTGCGGTTTCGTTTCGAAATTGTTGAACTTCTCCTGGTGTGAACGCACTGTTTGCCGGTAGTATTATCTGTTTAACTGAATTCGTTCCTTGCATGTTTATTTGTTTTTCTTAAATGCAAAATTACCGGCGTTTGCCAGAATAATTTTTGCGTTATTAAACCAATGGAGATTTAATTATTTTAATTTCACTTTTAAACGGGTAAATTATGCATGCATTGGATGAGTACGATAAACAACTATTACGGCTGCTTCAGCAGAATAACAGGTTAACAACCGAAGAACTCAGTGTCAAAGTAAGTTTAAGTCAAAGTGCGGTGCAGCGAAGAATTACAAAACTGCGAAATGAAAAAATTATTGAAGCAGATATTTCCATCATATCGGCTTTAGCAATTGGTATGGAAATTACATGTATAGTAGATGTGGTATTGCATGAAGGCAGCTCGAAAGATATAGAAAAATTTAAGCAGTCTATGCTTAACTGCACAGAAGTTGCACACTGCTATTATGTAACAGGTACCTATGATTTTGTATTGATAGTAAACGCCAGGGACATGGGCCATTTTGAGGCATTTTCAAAAAAGCAATTGATGGATAACCCAAACCTTAAACACTTTTACACTCACGTGGTGATGGATAAAGTAAAAGTGGGATATGGAGTTGTGGTTTAATATTTTCATACTTTATCCCCTTTTTAAAATAAGAGATTATGAAAAATACTACAGCAATTTTTAAAGTAATCAGCCTGGTGTTGTTTGCTATCTTATTCAGTTTGGTTTCATTCGGCCAATTGCAGGAAGTAGAAACCACGACAACAAACTGGACTACCGTGGGCGAATTAAAATGGTTAGCAAATACAAAAGCGAGTTTGAAATACTTTGTAAACAAAACCGACACAACTTACCTGTTGTACATGCAAGACGAAGAAAAGTTAAAGAACAGCAGGGATATGACTGTTACTAAATATTTCAGTATCCGTTTCAGTGGTATAGATAATACAGCGGAAAACCTGTACGACCTGTTAACCTCTTTTTTTACAGCCGAAAACAGGAAAAACAAAGGATTGGAAAAAATATTTAAACTGGGAAACGAACTGGTACATGTGCAACATTACCGCAAACTTACCGGGTCTGCCATTATGTTTTCCACCAAAGAAAATCATATTTTGTTTACGCAAAGAGAGTTAAACAAATTGTTTAACAGGTGAAAAAAAGAGATCGAAAAAGCAAGATGATGACTTGCAGACAATTATATTTTCAGTTGCCTATCACGATACCATCATGCTTGCACAGGGTACTTACTTATGCCTTTTTAAAATGTAATTTTTGCGCATTCTTTTGCGCCTTCAATGCCAGTTCTGTGGCCAGGAAACAATGCTCCTGCGTCATGGCTGTTTCGGTACGGTTAAGGACATCATCAACCAACTGGCGGCCATAAGGAAGGTCCACATCTTTACAATCTATGTATTGTGTGTCTTTGCCATTTACAACGAACAGGTGACTGCCCCCTTCCCTGCCGGATATATCAATATTTTTACGGATCTCCATGTAGCCTTCCGTACCAAGAATGGTGAGCCTTCCATCACCCCATGTTTTAAGTCCATCCGGCGTAAACCAATCTACCCGTATATATCCCGTGCCTCCATTGCCCCTCACCATTACATCGCCAAAATCTTCGAAAGCGGGGTATTGCGGATGGGCTACATTGCCTGTTTGCGATGACACGATATCGCCTTTATCGGAGCCTGTGAAAAAAAGAAACTGGTCAAACTGGTGTGAGCCGATATCGGTAATGATGCCACCGAAATATTTATGATCGAAGAACCATGCAGGGCGGGTGGCTGCATTCATCCGGTGAGGTCCGAGGCCGATGGTTTGTATCACTTTTCCTATGGCGCCCGTCTTTACCAATTCCCCTGCTTTTACCGTGGCCTTATTTTCGAACCGCTCACTATACATAATGGAGTAAATGCGGCCTGTTTGTTTTTGTACACGGCGAGCTTCGGCAAGTTGCTCCAGGGAAGTAATACCGGGTTTGTCGGACATGTAGTCTTTCCCATGCTGCATTACACGGATGCCAAGTGGAGCACGGTCAACCGGTATGCCCGAACTAAGAATTAGCTGAACAGATTTATCGGCCAACACTTCTTTTTCGCTGCTTGCAAGTTTTACCTGCGGATATTTTTTGGTGAAGTCTGCAACAAGATCCGCCTCTTTAGCATACAGCGAAATCAATTGCCCTCCACCTCTTATCACCGCTTCTACTTGCGAATAAATGTGGCCATGATTAATGCCAATAACGGAAAAACGGATACGTGGATCAGGATGCACTACCGTTCTTTTTTCTCCCGCAACAAGTGTTCTTTCATCCACCAGCGGTGCGGGCGAAGCAAAAGCATTGTCGGGCAATACTGATAGCAGGCTCATTCCTGTAGCCGCGGCGGTTGTATATTTAATAAACCTGCGGCGATTCATATTAGCGTCGTTCATGATTATTGTTTGAATGATTAATCGGTTATTGTTATGGTCTTTCTTGTTGATGATGAGCTATTAAGCATATCATCTATTTTGAAAAATAAATTATTGTTCCTACAGTACATAAGTTTGGGCTTTCATTTTTAACGCAGCTATAAATATAATGTCGATTTCCTTTTAAAAGATCAAACCGGTTGTAAAAATTATTGTAGCGACCTATATTTTCTTTCACTTATTAATATGAAACGAGGGTAATAGTAATTAGCTTTTAACCCTATTTGGAGAGATTGCCTCAAAAGATTATTTTCAGTTGCGCAAATATGTGCGGTTAACACCAACTATACAATCGGGTTCATGAAACAAAACAGCATCCTCACATTGACATCCATTTTATTTTTGGTAGTAGCGGCAAGTTTTGCTTTTACTAAAAAACACCAAATTGAAGATGACCGTTTTATTAGCTACCAATTGGATCCCAAAAAGCAAGACATAAAATTATATTGGAAAGACAATAAGAATGAAAATTTCAGAAGCATTCAAAATCTAAAATTGTGGCTTGCAAATAATCAAAGAAAGCTGGTGTTCGCAATGAATGCAGGAATGTATAAACAAGACAACTCACCCCAAGGACTTTTCATTGAAAACCAAAGAACCAAATCACCTTTAGACACAACAAGTGGTAGCGGTAATTTTTATCTAAAACCTAACGGCGTATTTTACATAACCACTGATAACATTCCTGTTATTTGTAACAGTACGGATTTCAATAACAACGGGAAAATAAAATACGCCACTCAATCAGGGCCGAT
>JBDSAP010000109.1:0-8211 GCA_039922055.1 Ferruginibacter sp. | reverse complement strand
TAATACATCTTTGAATTTACCCTCAAGATACATTTGCGCCTGGTCTGCAAAATGTTTGGAGTTTGGATTAAAGGATTGTCCGCCGGGTATAATTGAACGTGCCCTGATCTTTTCTCCAAATTCAACTGCCGCCACAAAACTATTCCCTGCCACACCATATCCTTTTTTAGTATTCGTCCAATCTGTTTCATAAGCTGGCAGTGAGCCAAATAATGCGGATGCAGCAGCAACAGGCAGGCTGGGTTTGTTATCATCAAAATGCGGGGATGGATCGCCGGAGATCCGCTGATAACGGTTGAGTTCACCCCAGGCAACTTTCCATGTTCCAAACGCCCGGTTTAGTCCCGCTGTTAACTGGCTTAGCAATGCTATTCTTTTTTGCGGCGTTGTATTTTTTATGATCGATGAAAATATTTTTACCTGGTCACTTCCTTCTTCAGCGGTGCCTGGCGTATAGTAGTTTGATAAAAGTGAGTGGCCCCAAAATATGGCAAGTGTGGTAGCTACCGAAGAAACAGAAGATCTTTTATCCCAGGCTTTTAATAATGCTGCCGGTTCTTTCAATAGAGCATAAGCCGGATCTGAAGTTGAAAGATTCGCCAGGTCTTGCAGCAGGGGTGGCAATAACGTATCGAATGCAGAAAGGTAATGGCTGTTGCCGAATGCAATCAGTTTATCAAGATTAAAATTATTTTCGGCGCCTAACATTTGTATGGCGTAGAGAGACCTGAAATTTTCTCCCTCAGGCGCCATGTAAAGTGGATAAAGATTCTTATCAGGTGCGTTAATGCCCGATGCGGTGAAGGGCGTAGAGTTACAGTTTTGAATCCATCCACTTGCCGGATTGGATAGCTGCACGATCTCATCTAAGCCATGTGTGCCCTGCCATTCCGTGGCAGATGTAGCGCCATCTACGGGCAATGTCCAGTTGTACTTTACATTTCTTTTTGGAATAAAATTGCCATGCCAATAAGCAATATTTCCTTTATCATCTGCATATAAAGTGTTGGTAGATGTATTCGACAATAGTTGCATTGACCCTTTAAACTCAGCAAAGTTTTTTGCTTTGGTTCTTTGCCATGATTGTACCAATCCATTGGCAGAATGCTCCTGTATTTTTAAACTTAGCCATTTACTTTTTCTACTACCCATTACCGGCCCATGACCAGTGTAGTACGTAGTAACCGCATGTGTTTTCATCGCACTCCCCATTTTATATTTCAACGTATATTGTTTGCGACCAACTGGTTTTAGCTGGCCATCATATTCGTAAAAAAATTCGTTGCCATTTTGTGTGATCTTCTCTTCATAAAGATCTTCCGCATCTGCCATGGAGGAAGTATGCATCCAGCCACAATGGTCATTGAATCCCTGGAAAACAAAGAACTGTCCCCATGTAACCGCCCCATAAGCGTTCAGTCCTTCTTCACTTACTATATGCGCTTCCATTCTAAAATCAAAACTTACATGCGGATTGATGTAGAGCAAGGTACTATGAGCAGCAGTTTTTGATGGTCCGATTGCAAAGCCATTTGATCCCATCATTTCTTCACCGGGCCATTTTAATATGTTATTTAGCCGTGCAGTTTTCTCATCGTTCAATTTGTAAAGATTATTAACGTCTTCGATTTCCAATCCGCCGAACCTGGTAGCTATGTAAGCACCATCGGGCAGCATCATTGCAAACCATGGCTCAAAATGCGTTAAGACAAATGGTTTTGTTTCGGGATGTTTATACAGATAATAATTAATGCCATCTGCAAATGCGATACATAAATTTTTTAACCATGCAGGACTATTTTTGTAATCTATCTTCGCTGCACTGGTGTCGTACACAAGGCGCATCTTTAGATCTTCTGCTAGATAGTTTGCACCATACAGCTCAGCCATTCTGCCAAATTGTTGCACGTAATTTCTTTCAAGGCGTTCGAAACTTTCTTCACATTGGGCATACATCAATCCAAACACAGCATCTGCATCCGTTTTACCATACACATGTGGTACTCCCCAATTATCCCGGATGATCGTTACCCTTGCGGCCTGCGCTTCATATCTCTTTATTGCAGGGTCGTTTGGGGATTCCTTACAGCTCAGCGAAAAGAAAATTAGTATGGTTAATAATTGTTTCAATGGATGATTATTGCTCAATGTCGTTTACTCAAGAAATTTATTTGTTTACAAGCATTTGTTTTTCAATTAAACATCGTTCGCACTCACTTGTACATTTTAGCAATGAGGAGCCAAACAGTTGTTGACTCCTAAGTGAACTACATTGATAATTATGGACGAATTTTTACGCTATTTGATGGTAGGCCAAATTCACTTGTCATTTGTTTTTTGAGCCTTTAACCTTCTAAAAATAATTAACTTATGCATGATAATTTTTGTATTTTGATTGAGCACACTAAAACAAACTATCATGATCCCTGATACTTCGGGCAGCGCCTTGCCGGATGAACCATCCATAATTATTACCCCGGCATCTCCTGCTTTTTTTTCAGAACGCATTCACTCCCTTGATGTCCTAAGAGGAATTGCTATACTGGGCGCATTGTTTATCAGCATTTGGTTCTTTGGAGGTTTTTCAGCGAATGAACAAAATGGTTTATTGCTGCAATCTAAAGGAGGCAACTATCGTTTATGGGGAACGGTTGACCTTTTACTGAATGGGAAAATGCGGGCGCTCATTTCACTTGTGTTTGGTGCAGGCATGGTGTTGTTTCTTTCCCGCAAAAACAGCATCAATGAAACACCAGTAAGCGATCTTTTTATTCGCCGGCAAATGTGGCTGATGGGATTTGGTTTGTTGAATGCACTTGTTTTTCTATGGTCTGGCGATATACTTTTCCATCTTGGCGTAATGGGCATTTTACTTTTCCCATTCGTGCGATTTTCTTCCCGTTCTTTATTAATTGCTTCCATAATCGCTACGCTCATTTTTGCGGGTAAAAATTATTGGAACTATGCCGATGACCGTACTGCTTATTCAAAATATACCGCAGTAATTAATTATGAAAAAAAGCTTTCGAAAGATTCTCTCTTGGCAGCACAAAACAAACTCGCAGTCAACAATCAAAAAAAGGATTCTCTATCTAAACAGCAAAAGGAAGATAAATCGGCATGGGAGGGAATAGTTGCCAGCAAAAAATATGATGTAAAAAAAAATGAAGACGGATTAAAAGAGATGCGGAATGGTTCTTTTGGAAAAGTTTGGGATTATGTGCTTCCCACGATACAATCAAGAGAAGCACAATGGACATACACGACCGGAATATGGGATCTTGGCGGTATAATCTTACTTGGGATGGCGTTGATCAAATTCGGATTTTTAAACACATCCTTTTCCCGAAAAAAATATTTGATGATTGCTTTAGCGGCGATCGTGGTTGGATTGTTATTAGGATGGTTCAGGTTGCAATACCATCAATATGCGCTGCATGATTATGCAAAATATGTCACGGGTCACCGGCTACCCTATGACCTGTTTTTTCCTATTGAAAGGGCTCTATTAGCATTGGGGTATACAAGCCTTGTGCTGTTGATGATCAGGGCCGGCGTACTCAAATTTTTATGGAAGTCATTAGCCGCCGCAGGCAAAATGGCGCTTACCAATTACCTGTTGCAAAGTATTCTGTGTTCGCTCTTTTTCGCTGGGTTTGGCTTTGGATATTTTGGAAGGCTCGAGCAATACCAGCTTTATTTAGTTGCCGCTGAAATATGTCTTATTGAAATAGCATTCAGCATTTTTTGGCTACGCATTTATCGTTATGGACCGGCAGAGTGGTTGTTGAGATGTTTGATGTATAAAAAGTGGCTTCCGAATAAGCTATCCGGATATAAGGAATCATCCCCCACATTGATTCCATACGCTGATGAACTCAAATTAAATTAACTAACATGGAAACCAATTCACCCCAACAGGGTTCAGGCGACATTGTTTTACCAATAAAAGAAATGAGCAATGATGATAGCCTTGCAAGACCGATGGATGAAAGTCCGCACCCGGTTTTTGCGGCAGATCGCATCCAAACTGTAGACATGATACGTGGCGTTGCGCTGCTTGGGATATTGCTTATGAACATTCCATATTTTGGAATTGATCCAAGTGCCTTTGATGGAATATTAAGAGGATCGCATAGCACTGCCGATTTCCGTACTATGGAAGTAGTGACATCTTTTTTCGATGGTACCATGCGTGGACTATTCTCCATGCTGTTTGGAGCAGGAATGGTGCTATTTACATTCAACAAAAAAGAAAAGCCAGGTGGAATAACTGTAGCGGAATACTATTACCGGCGCCTGCTATGGTTGGTGGTATTTGGCATGGTGAACGCATATATTTTTTTATGGGATGGCGATATTCTATTTTATTACGGCTTGCTTGGAATGTTGCTGTACCCTTTTCGGAAAACAAGGGCCCGTTGGTTATTGCTGGTCGGTATTGCCTGTATTGGTATTGGTCTTTTCAGAAATGTGCTTTGGTACAATCAAACAAGAGAAACACGGGCTACTTACCTGGAAGCTGTAAAGGCGGAGAAGGCAAAAACTAAACTAACTGAAAAGCAGGAAAAGGCCAAAACCAGGTGGGAGCAAATTGAAAAAAGGCAGGTGCCTGATACCGCAAATGCTAACCTTAACATTCGAAAAATGCATTCGGGTTATGGAACGATCTTCAATTATTTTATTCCGAGAAATGCAGGCAACGAAGCGTGGGGAACGTATTTCGGTATATGGGATATGATCAGCATGATGTTTATTGGCATGGCGCTTTTGGCGGTCGGCTTTCTTTCAAACAAATTACCTACTTCTACCTATACCATTACGCTGCTGCTTGGCTATGGACTGGGCATCCCAATAGGGTATGCATTTTTTAAAGGTGCATTTGTAGAATCGCTGAGTTTTGGTCCGTATATAGATGCGTACAGCGCTCCGCACTGGATGTTGTATGATCTTCGAAGATTATTGCTTTGCGTTGGTCATATCAGTTTGCTGATACTGGTTTATCGAAGCCGGGTAGTTCCATGGCTGATGAAGGCATTGTCTAACGTTGGGCAGATGGCTTTTACAAACTACCTGATGCAAAGTATTATTTGCACGCTGATCTTTTATGGCTACGGTTTTAATAAATATAATAACCTGAAGTATCACCAGTTGTATTATGTTGTTGGCGCAGTCTGGATTTTTCAACTCATCTTTTCCTCTATTTGGCTAAGGTATTATCGTTTTGGTCCGTTTGAGTGGGTGTGGCGCTCCCTAACTTATTGGAAAAAACAACCAATGAGTAAAAAGAAGTGAGGCATTAAAATTGTTTATGTAGTAATTTCATAAGCAATTTTGTATTCCTCCATTCACTCAAAAAATTAATTTCATGACCAAAGTATCACGTCGCAGTGTGTTGAAAAACCTGGCATTAGGAGGCACGGCTATGCTTATTTCGCCCCGCAATTTGTTGGCGCAGCCTGGCTCTAAAAAAGATAAGCTGGGTGTAGCCTTGATGGGCCTTGGTTATTACAGTACCGATCTGTTGGCGCCAGCCTTGCAGCAAACAAAAAATTGTTATCTCGCTGGTATTATTACGGGTACGCCTTCAAAGGCCGAAGACTGGAAAAAGAAATATAATATACCCGATAAGAACATTTACAATTATCAAAACTTTGAGCAGATTGCTGATAACCCCGACATAGATGTAGTGTATGTTGTGTTACCTCCGTCTATGCACAAGGAATACACCATTAAGGCTGCTAATGCTGGCAAACATGTGTGGTGCGAAAAGCCGATGGCGATGACCGTAGAAGAATGCCAGGAGATGATAGATGCCTGTAAAAAAAATAAACGATCCCTTGCAATTGGTTACCGCCTCCATCATGAGCCCAATACGATTGAGTATCGTCGAATTGTTAATCAGCATCTACTTGGAAAAGTACAGAAGTTGAATTGTGCGGCGGGTTATTTCGACAACCGTACCAATCACTGGAAGCAAAAAAAGGAATTGGGTGGCGGCGTAATGTATGACATGGGCGTGTACGCCATACAGGGAGCAAGGCTTGGTACAGGGATGGAACCTGTTTCAATTGTTACGGCTAAAACTTCAACTACCCGCCCGGAAATTTATAAAAACGGGCTTGATGAAACTGCTGTTGCTACGCTGGAATTTCCCGGTGGTGTGCTGGCAAATATTAAGACAAGCTTTGGGGAAAATATAAACTTCATGGATATCACCTGCGAAAAGGGAGCCATCAATATGGCGCCTTATTCTGCTTACAATGGGGTAAGGGGTAAAAGCCCGTTGGGTGAAATTTATCATCCTTACGAAGTGCCCTGGCAACAGGCTAAACAGATGGATGACGATGCAATGTCGATCATGCAGGGTAAACCGATGATGGTGCCGGGAGAAGAAGGACTAAGAGATATAAGGATTGTGCAAGCCATTCATAAAAGCGCTGATACGGGGCAGGCTGTGAAACTGGTGTAATACTTTTTTTGTTGAAGACTTGCATTTCCGCGGAACTTGAAGTTGGATCAGTTTATTTATAAATTTCTATAGCAGACGCCTCTGTGCCACCGGCATATTTGGCAAGAACAACCAATTTCCCTTTTTTGAAATCATCCAATGAAATTGACGTGAGTAAAGTATTTGGGATAACTGTAGCAAATAAAGTATTGTTTAGGAAAATGGATACAGAATCCGGAAGTTGATTAATAAATTTAATGGAGAGTTCTTTTACACTTTTGTTGAACCGATAGTTAAATGCAAGATTTCCAGTTTTCATCGGTTTTGCAGTATCATATAAGTAGTAATAGCCCTCGCCCATATTCACATTCAACGTACGTGCCTGCAGTTTGTCGGCTATTGTAATATTACTTTTGATCGGCAGGTTTGTAGCCTGGGCCTTTTTATTATTGGCAAGTATGTCAAACAACGTATCATTTACTGCACCTTTCCACCAATTCACCCTTTCACTGTAAAACCATGTTATATCGTCTGTAGCTGCCATTGCAAACTTGGTGTTTTCTTCCACCCACTTCCATTTTGCGGCGTTGGAAAATCCTCTGTTGAATGACGGCGAAATGCCCAGCAGTCCATCATAATACAAAGGCTGCGCAATTCCCACCTTTAGAGCTTCTGATTTAGCCTTGTCCGTTTGCATGAGATCAACCAGGCATTTCTTAAGAATGTTTTTTGTTTCGAGGAATTGAGATGGATTACTGTAATAATACGCAAATTCGTTGCCGTCAATAACTTTTACACCGCTGTGTTTTGCCTCTAGTATACCCTCAATAAATGAAAGTAGTAGTGCGTGCCGGGTTTCTTCCAGAGGCATTGTTTTTTTCTCTACTGCAACCAGGCTGGTGATCCAAATTGATAGGAAAGTAAGGTTTGGCTTGTGTGTTTGCAATGCTACGATAAATTGGCTGCCGCGTTTTTTTACCTCGGCCTGCAATTCTGTAAAAGACTGAGTTGGGTATTGCTTCTTATTGTAAGTCCATGGATTAAATAGCTGATCCTCGTAGTAATATTCGGGATCAAACAAAACTCCCTTGATGCCGGGACTGGCAAGCGCCTTTGAAAGATTGATCATGTTGATGCAAATGTTTTGCCAGGCCCTGTCATCAAACCATGAACCACCTGATGTAGCAAAGCCCCATAGCCACATGAAGTTGGATTTATATTTGCCCCACTTTAAATGGTTAATCTTATCAGGTTCAAAGTATGCAGGTTTGAGTAAAGATGTATCGAAAGCATCCGTAATCTTTCGTTGTAAGGAAAATACAATGCCATCGAATGGAGTTTTTTGCATGGAGGGCAGATTGGTACTTAATTGTGACACATCCGGGTAATCCCACCCGAATTCTATCAACGTTCCTTTTTGGGCGTGTACACTGTGGCCTTCAAGAATAAAAAAAACAATGCTGGCTATTTTAATAAATAAATTCACGCCATACTTTATTATAAAGGTAATAATTGATATAGGAAAAGACATGTACTCGCTAACGGCCAAAATTAATCATTTAGTAGCTTTTGCCTGTTGCCCAAAGCTTTCTTCAGCTATTCCGAGAGTAAATATATCTGACTCTGCATTACCCTGCAATAAACTTACTGCTAAAGCTCCGCCCTTCAGTCCGTTTTGGTGGCTGTTGTTTTGTTCCAGTGCTGTTGTTTGGTTGGGGGTTAAAGTATTTTAAAGTCGTTATTAAATTCCTGTGTTGCAG
>JBDSAP010000108.1:0-21312 GCA_039922055.1 Ferruginibacter sp. | reverse complement strand
TGCTTAAAGGCAACGGCGCCGGCAAATTTGTTTCAATTGCCCCTGCTGTTTCGGGCGCTTATATTGACGGCGATACGAGAGCGATGATTACTGTAAAAACAAAAACGGGCAGCGACCTGGTCGTTGTTGCAAAGAACAATGATGCGGTACAGGTTTTAAAACTGAACTCCAAATGAGACAATTATTACTGAGTATATTATTATTGAATCAGCTAGCTTATGCGCAGGTGAACGCATGGGAAAAAGATGCTACACCGTTGCATCGTGCGCAAAAGGCATTAACCGAAGTGATCATCCATGATATATTTTCTCCGCCGGTTGCAAGTAGGATATATGCTTATGCAAATATGGCTGCTTATGAAACATTGGTAAAACAAAACCCTGCTTATCACTCCTTTTACCAGCAGGTAAAGACTTTTCCGAATATTCCGGGACCCACTAAAAGGATATGTGCTTCTCTTGCTGCTGTAAATGCTTTTTTAATTACCGGTAAAGGCCTGGTCTTTTCAGAAAAGGTGATGCAGGATTCGATCAACAACATTTTAAAATGGTACAGCAAAAAACTTTCACCGAAGGAATTTAATACATCCATGCAGTATGGGCAGCAGGTAGCCGAAGCAGTAATAAAGTGGGCCGGGCAGGACAAGTATAAAGAAACAAGGAGCTTGCGGCGTTACCGGTTTTTAAAAGAGGAAGGAAAATGGATACCAACGCCACCGGTTTATATGGCTGCGATAGAACCTTATTGGAACAGGATTAGGCCGATACTGATAGATTCCTGCAACCAGTTTATGGCAGCAACTGCTGTGCCTTTCAGTACGGATACCTCCAGTGTTTTTTATCAACAGGCAGTAGAGGTGTACAATACGGGGCTTCATTTACCAACTGAAAATAGGGCCATTGCCAGCTTTTGGGACTGCAATCCTTTTGCGGTGACTATGGATGGCCATTTGAATTTCGCGGCTAAAAAAATATCTCCGGGTGGGCATTGGATATCTATTGCCGGTGTTGCCTGTCGAAACACGAATGCAGATATCATGAAGAGCGCCGCTGTATATTCTATGACGGCAATTGCTTTGTTTGATGGCTTTATTATTTGCTGGGATGAAAAGTACCGGAGTAATGTTATTCGTCCCGAGACCTACATCAATAAATATATGGACGAAAGTTGGAGGCCATTATTGCAAACACCGCCTTTCCCGGAATACAGCAGCGGGCATAGTGTTGTGTCTACTGCCGCGGCAACGGTACTCACTCAATTGTTTGGTGACCAGTTTGCCTATGATGATAATACCGAGGTCGATTTTGGATTGCCGGTAAGACACTTTTCTTCGTTTACAGATGCCTGTAATGAAGCTGCTATTTCAAGATTGTATGGTGGTATACATTACAGGGCAGCGATAGAAGAGGGGCAAAAGCAGGGGAGTAGTTTGGGAAGATGGATACTGGGTAAGATTCGTTTGATGTAAGGTATAAGGTGTAAGGTATAAGGTGTGGGGTGTAAGGCGTGAGGTGTAGGTATAGGTATAGGTATAGGTAGAAGGATAACGGTAGCTGTTATTTAAATAAGACCGCTTGTATTGGCCTGGAGCGGTTGATAAAAGCCGCCATGGAAATATGCGGTACAAGTGAGTGACACAACAATGTTGCTCATAGCGCTAATGTTTGTACAATCATTGAAACAAACAAAATCATTTACAGAACAATTAGAGTATTAATGTCACTATAAAATGATAAAAAAATCATTATTTATCTTTTGGATTATCTGCCTGGTTTTTCGTTTGCAAATCTTTGCGCAGGAACAATATATTTTTAAGCAGGGGCTTCTTATAAACGCAGGATATCGCTATGGCCGTGAAGCTTTATACAAAGATGAATTGGCATGGCAACTGTATAACAATAAATTAAAAACACCTGCTGATGGTGCGGTAATGGGCAATAATGAAACGGGAGAACCTGTACGCTGGACGGCGATTGTAGCCGATAGCCTCAATCGCCTGAGAAGCGGTGAGCGTGGCGGTTTTGGAAGAGGCGGGAGTTATATCTACATGACCTATACATCGAAACGTGAGCAGGCTGCCATCTTAAATATTAAAGGCAATAGCGCCGTGTATGTAAATGGTGAGCCACACATGGGCGATGCGTATTCACTTGGATATTTGCACATTCCTGTCAAATTAAAAAAGGGCCTGAATGAATTTTATGTGAGGGGTGGTTCTGTTACAGCGGGTTTAATATTTCCTTCCAAACAGATTTCTTTTAGAACGGATGATCTTACACTTCCTGCTATTGTATTGGATCAATCAAAAGAATTGCAGGGCGCTATTGTAGTTCTAAATACTTCCGCTAAAGAATTAAAAGGGTTGCAAATCAAAAGTAATTTTTTGGGCAAGGAAATGATTTCCACCATTCCTGTTATACCTGCAATGTCTTTTCGGAAAGTTCCTTTTATGTTTGATGCATCCGGTGTAACTACCAAAGGGAAATTTGATTGCCTACTAACGCTGATGGGCAAGGGCGGCACAATGGATACTGCAAAAATTATTATTGAATCTGTAAATCCAACAGAGCAATACAGCAGCACTTTTATAAGTGCTGTTGATAACAGTTTGCAATACTATGCGGTGACGCCGCAATCGTCCGGAGCTACAAAAAATTCAGCATTGTTCTTATCTGTTCATGGCGCAGGCGTGGAAGCAATTGGGCAGGCAAGAGCCTATAAGCCTAAAGACTGGGGCACGCTGGTGGCAGCTACAAACCGCCGCCCACGTGGGTTTAACTGGGAAGACTGGGGCAGGCAGGATGCGCTCGAAGTATTATCTATTGCCACTGAAAAGTTTAAGCCCGATCCACAGCATATCTATTTAACGGGTCACTCCATGGGCGGACATGGCACCTGGTTTTTGGGAGCTACCTATCCTGATAAATGGGCAGCGATTGCACCTTGCTCCGGGTATCCAACGTTGAAGGGTTATGGCTCTGCTGATGGACTGGTGCCTGATAGCAGTAATGATCCGATGGAGCAAATCATGCTACGTTCCGGTAATCAAAGTGATGTAATAAAGTTGGCAAATAATTACAAGGCAGTTGGCGTGTATGTGTTGCATGGAGATTCTGATAAAGTGGTGTCGGTGAATTATGCGAGGCAAATGAGAAAAGTATTATCTGACTTTCATACCGACCTGAGCTATTATGAATACCCCGGTGGCGAGCATTGGTTTGGTGACCAGAGCGTTGATTGGAAACCGCTTTTTGATTTTTTTAAATGGCACAACCGGCCGGTTGATAGTGCAATCAACCGGATCGATTTTACAACTGCCAGTCCGGGTATATCTTCTTCTTTTCGTTGGGCATCCATACTGCAACAACAGCACCCGTTGCAATACAGCAATATAAAACTCGAGCGTAACAAAGCGAAAAATTCCATCAACGGAACAACTACCAATACCCGTTTGCTAAAACTTGATCTCAGTTATTTTGATGCTAACTCTTCAATTACGATTACGATTGATAAGGCTGCACCTTTGCAGTACACTACAGCAGCAAACGATAGTATAATATTGTTGAACGATAATGGCAAATGGGTGATCGGTAGCCAGCCAGATTTATCTCAAAAAGGACCGCATCGGTATGGTACTTTTAAAGATGCATTCAATCATAACATGGTTTTTGTTTATGGCACTACGGGTACAAAAGAAGAAAATGAATGGAGCTTTAATAAGGCACGCTATGATGCGGAAACCTGGTACTACCGCGGCAATGGCGCCGTAGATATTATCAGTGATAAAGCTTTTGCAAAAGGTGATTATAAAGACAGGGGCGTAATTCTTTTTGGTAACAAATCAACGAATGCTGCATGGAACTTGTTGTTGGCAGATTGTCCCATACAGGTAGAAAGAAATCTGATCACCGCAGGTAATAAAAAGTGGACAGGCGATGAACTGAGTGCCTTCTTCGATTGGCCGATCCGAAACTCTGCAACCGCATCTGTCGCTGTTGTTAGTGGTACAGGCATCAAAGGAATGAAAGCTGCTTTTGCCAACCAATATTTTGCAGGTGCAAGTGGTTTCCCGGATTTTATGATCTATGAATCTGGCATGTTGCAATCAGGTATCAGTAGTGTAAAGCTGGCCGGCTTTTTTGATAATGATTGGACGTTAAATGAGGGTGAATTGATTGAAAATAAATGATGACAAAAGTTAATCATTCATGCTTTCATAAATTTGATAACAAGAAGAAAAAAAATAAAGTTTTCATTTTGCTCAAAAACGAACATTCTAAACAAGAACGGAGGAAAAGCTTTTTTTTCAGCAGGTGTTGGATAGCCTCACCAGGTACGATAGCTTTTTTAATCATGCTAATGTTTTCCTTACCTGTTCAATCACAATCACCGATTAAAAACAATTATAGGAACGATTCAGGGTTAACTCAGCTAAAAATAGAACGCAGCTTTGTCTATGTACCGGACCAGGAATGGCTCTATTCGCATCACCCGCATATTACTTACTTCAAAAATAAATTTATTGCAACCTGGTCAAATGGAATGAAGGATGAAGATGCGCCGGGACAGCGGGTAGTATACTCGGTTTCAGGTAATTTTTTTAACTGGTCCGCTCCAAAGCTACTTGCCGCTCCGTCTCTGTTTAATGATACTGTTTTAAATGTATTAACTGCCGCCGGGTTTCATATCAATGGTGATACATTGGTGGCTTACTATGGAGAGTATTCTCCCAAACGCACCAATACTACTCTTTGGGCAAGGTTAACCACAGATGGTGAGCATTGGAGTAAGCCGATCAATATGCATGTACCCGTGAATCCCAATCATGGCCCACAGGCATTAAAGAATGGACGACTGATCATCAGCGGCAATTTTACCTTTCCTTATACTGATGATCCATCTGGTATTTCCGGTTGGAAGATGAGTAGCTTTTATCCTGACTCATTATTTAAAGAAGATAACCCTGCAACTTTTTATGCGCCTGCTGAAAAATCGGGTTTGCCACCTCTTTGCGAAGGATCATTTTTTCAAACCGATGACAATATCATCCATGCTTTACTCCGTGTTACGGGTAAGGGCTGGAAGGGTCGCTTATGGTTAACTGAAAGCAACGATAATGGTAAGCACTGGTCAAGGCCCAACGAAACCGCGTTTACAGACAATGACAGTAAGTTTCATTTTGGCCGTTTGCCTGGTAAGCAATTTTATTACGTTGGTATCCCGGATACCCTGCATCATTATGATCGCAATCCGCTTGTATTGGCCTTGTCGAAAGATGGGGTAAATTTTAACATGCAGTATATTATCGCCAACAGTATTTACAAGTTAAAGAGAGAAGGACTTTGGAAAGGAGGGCAGTACGGCTATCCGCATACCATGGTGAAAGATGGTTACCTGTATATTATTGTGTCGAGGCAAAAAGAGGCGGTTGAAATACTTAGGCTTGATTTAAAACAATTATCCCGAACATAAAACCTGCTTAATAAAATCAATTATGCTACAACGATTTTTCATTTTCATTTTAATGACGGGAGCTTTTGTGTTTGTGTCAGCACAGCAAAATGTTCACCAGCAATCTAACCAATATGAATGGCCAACTGACCCGCTGGTGAAAGCAAAGCTGGAGAAATGGCAGGATCAAAAATTTGGTATGATCATCCATTGGGGCCTGTACTCTGTGCCCGGTATAATGGAATCATGGAACCTGTGTTCAGAGGATTGGATTGACAGGGATAGCACTATTTCGTATGAAGATTATAAGAAATGGTATTGGGGAAACAGCAAAGATTTTAACCCCGTAAATTTCAACCCGGATGCCTGGGCCAGTGAAGCTAAAAATGCCGGCATGCGTTACCTCGTTTTTACTACAAAGCATCATGATGGCTTTAATATGTTTGATACCAAACAAAGCGATTTCAAAATATCCAACGGTCCATTTAAGAACAACCCAAAAGCAGATGTTGCAAAATATGTTTTTGATGCTTTTCGCAGGAACGGTTTTATGATCGGAGCTTATTACTCCAAGCCAGACTGGCATTCAGAATATTTTTGGTGGCCGAAATATGCAACCGCGGATCGCAATCCTAATTATGATATTCGAAAATATCCGTGGCGATGGAACCAGTTTAAAAGTTTTACGTTTAACCAGCTTAGCGAGTTGATGAATAACTATGGTGGCATTGATATTCTTTGGCTGGATGGTGGTTGGATACGACCATTGGAGACAGTGACTGACGAGGTGCGTTCATGGGGAGCCAGGATACCTGAGTGGAGCCAGGACGTAGACATACCAAGGGTTGCAACCATGGCAAGAAAATCGCAGCCCGGTATTTTGATCGTTGATAGAACGGTGCATGGCCCTTTTGAAAATTACCAAACCCCTGAGCAAAGAATACCAGCGCAGCAACTCGATCATCCCTGGGAAAGCTGTATGACCCTTGCTAATAATTGGGGTTACGTGCCAACTGATACATACAAATCGTCTGCAAAAGTTGTTCATGCGTTGATAGAGATTGTAGCAAAGGGTGGTAGTCTTTTGTTGGGCATTGGTCCAAAGCCTGATGGTACTTTGCCGGCTGAGGCCGTTGAAAGAATGCAGCAGATAGGCGCCTGGATGAAAAACAATGGGGAGGCGATCTACAACACCCGCATCACCAAAAACTATAATGATGGTGCTACCTGGTTTACACAAAATACCAGCACCGCAACCACCTATGCATTGGTCTGTTTAAAAGAAAATGAACCTACACCATCCTCTGTTGAATGGAAAGGAAATATACCCAAAAAAGGAACAAAGATGAAGCTGTTGCAAAACGGAGCTGTGGTTAAATGGAAGATAGAAAATGATGTGGTTAAAGTAATATTGCCAGCTTCGATACTAAAAGAGAAGGTGAGCTATCTGGCCTTGGCTTTTTCTTTTGTAAAAGCCGATTAGTAGAAATGGGGTAGTAACAAGGGATAAAATAATGAACAATTTTTTTGAGCCCAGCAAAATTTTTTCAATTAAGCTTCATTGGCGTCGCACTCTTGTACATTTTATCAATGAGGAGCAAAATACCAGTTCACTAATTTATTCCTTCACTTCCCAGGCGAGTCTCTGCCTTGGGTTTTGTGATTGGGCTTTGGCAGGACTCGCCGTGATTATTGAACCCTTCTTCAATTGTCTGGATTTGGATTTATATGATTAATGGATTTGGCTGGATTACCAATCCTAAATAGCAATAGTGAGTTCGTTTAGTTTTAATAAATCAGAAATCCGACATCAGATATTATATCACATCATCTAAAAGGAAAAACATTGATATTAAACAAATATTTTAAAAGCTCGCTGGCCTTACTTCTCATCAGTCTTCTTGGCTATGGCCAGCAAAGTAAAATACCCGGCTCTTTCACTCAATACGTTGATCCATACATCGGCTCCGGTTTTCATGGTCATGTTTTTGTGGGCGCAAATGTACCTTTCGGCGCAGTGCAGTTGGGCCCTGTAAACCTCTCGGAGGGTTGGGACTGGTGCAGCGGTTATCACTATTCTGATTCCACCATTATTGGCTTTGCGCATACGCATCTCAGTGGTACCGGCATTGGTGACCTTGGGGATATTTTGCTGATGCCGGCAACGGGTACCGTACCACCTGTAAAGGGGAGTTTGGGTAAACCGGAAACCGGAAATTATTCATTGTTTGCACACGATGAAGAAATAGTAAGACCTGGTTATTATTCGGTGAACCTAAAGCGATATAATATAAAAGCGGAACTTACCGCTACAGAACGAGTGGGCTTTCACCAATATACTTTTCCTGCTGCTGACAGTGCACAGTTCATCATCGATCTTAAACAGGGCATCGGGTGGGATAACCCAACGGAAACGATGCTGCAAAAGATAAATGATACTACTGTTATCGGTTATCGTTATTCAAAAGGATGGGCCGCGGACCAGCGTATTTATTTTACAGCAATTTTTTCAAAGCCAATAAAATCGTTCGCCGTAGCCGGGGATTCTATTTTGGAGCATGCAAATATGCTCAGGGGCAAACGAGTGAAAGGCGTTGCATATTTTTCTACGGCTAAAGATGAAAAGATATTGGTGAAGGTGGGTATCTCCCCGGTAAGTATCGAAAATTCAATGAGCAATATTGAGGCAGAGCTATCAGGATGGAATTTTGATGTTGTTGCGAAGAATGCGGATGCAGCCTGGAACAAAGAATTGAGCAAGGTGCAAATTGAATCATCCAATTTATCAACGATGCGTTCTTTTTATACAGCCATGTATCATACTATGATCGCACCTTCCATTTTCAATGATCATAACGGAGATTACCTGGGTACGGACAAGAAGATATATAAGCAGGCACCTTTTACGAACATGACCACGTTTTCTCTTTGGGATACTTACCGTGCCGCCAACCCGCTGTACACTATCCTGCAACCAAAAAGAGTGAATGATATGATCAACTCGATGCTGGCTATTTACCAGCAGCAGGGTAGCTTGCCCGTATGGCATCTAATGGGAAACGAAACCAATACAATGCCCGGCTACAGCGGTGTACAGGTAGTTGCAGATGCTTATTTAAAAGGATTTACAGGCTTTGATACGGCACTTGCTTTTAAAGCTGTAAAGGCGACAGCAATGCAGAATACACGTGGATTGAAGTACGTGAAAAAGTATGGCTATATACCCGCAGACAGCATGGTAGAATCTGTAGCGATGGGGATGGAGTATTCAATCGCTGATGCAAGCATTGCACAAATGGCCAAAAGGATGGGACTGAAAAATGACTATCAGTATTTTTTAAAACGCGGTAACAATTATAGAAATTATTTTGATAAAGAAACCCGTTTTGTGCGGGGTAGAATTGCTGAAAAAAAATGGCGCACACCATTCAGCCCGTTTGAAGCAAGACACCAGAAAGATGATTTTTCAGAGGGCAATTCGTGGCAATATACCTGGATGGTGCCGCAGGATGTGGAAGGTTTGATTAATCTTATGGGTGGCGAAAAAGTATTTACAAAAAAACTCGATTCGCTCTTTTTATTGAAAGCAAGTATGGGTGCTGAAGCGTCCAATGATATCACCGGTCTTATCGGTCAGTATGCACACGGCAATGAACCGAGCCACCTGATAACCTACCTGTACGCTTATGTTGGTGAGCCGTGGAAAACAGCGGATAAAGTAAGGTACATACTCGATAGTCTTTATTCCGATAAGCCCGATGGATTGAGCGGCAATGAAGATGTTGGGCAGATGTCTGCATGGTACGTTTTATCAGCCCTGGGGTTTTATCCTGTTAACCCATTTAACGGCCAGTATGTTTTCGGAAGCCCGATTGTAGATAAAGCAATTATCGAAATGGAAAATGGAAAAAGGCTGGAGGTAAATGTGCGTGATAATAATTCAACTAATAAATATATTCAACAAGTAACTTTGAATGGTAAAGCATTTACAAGGTCTTATATTTCTTACCGTGAAATAATGAGTGGTGGAATTTTGAATGTCAGGATGGGGGATAAGCCCTCGGCAACCTGGGGCAGGGCAAAAAAGGATCGGCCATATTCAGTGAAATAGCCGAAAGATGATTATGTGGATGTTTGATTATACTGGGCAAGGGAATAAATTAGTGACCTGGTATTTTGCTCCTCATTGATAAAATGTACAAGACCCGATGGCTATCGGGTGCGATCCCGATAAAAGATCGGGACTCGCTGCCAATGAAGCTTAATTGATCCCGATAATCGGGACTGCTGAGTTCAAAAAAATTGTTCATTATTTTATCCCTTGTTTACGACAAGTTAGTTTTTTAACCAGCAACCATTGCATCAATAAATATCAGCATAATGAAGAAACTACTTTTACTGTTCCCCGTTATTTTAATTTGTTGTATCGCTGCTGCGCAGGATTTTGAACCCAACTGGGCATCATTGAATAAACGAAAAATGCCGGAGTGGTTTCACCAGGATAAGTTCGGCATCTTCATTCACTGGGGTGTATATGCGGTGCCGGCTTATGCACCTGTAATTCCGAACAGCGGCGACAGCTACGCTGAATGGTATTGGTACCGGATCAATGAAAAGCAAAAAGATTTCAAGGCGTTTCATGATAAGCAATATGGCGCTGATTTTCCTTATCAACAATTTGAATCGCAGTTTAAGGCTGAGATGTTTAAGCCAGAGCAATGGGCCGATATATTTAAAAGGTCAGGGGCCAAATATGTAGTGCTCACCTCCAAGCACCACGAAGGATATTGTTTGTGGGATAGCAAGGAAGCGGACCGTGATTGGCAGCGTCCATGGAATGCAGTAACGGGCACGCCAAAACGTGATTTGTTAGGCGACCTTACGAATGCGGTAAGAACAGCAGGTTTAAAAATGGGTTACTATTATTCTTTGTATGAATGGTTTAACCCGCTTTGGCAAACAGATAAAAAGAAGTATGTGACAGAGCACATGATCCCTCAATTTAAAGACCTTGTAACAAAGTATAAACCATCTGTTATTTTCTCCGATGGTGAATGGGAGTTGTCTGATACGGCCTGGCATAGCGAAGAATTATTGGCGTGGCTATTCAATAAATCACCCGTGGCTAAAGACGTGGTGGTGGATGATCGCTGGGGCAGTAACACACGTGGAAAAAATACAGGCGCTACCTATACTACTTCGGAATATGGCAGCGGCATGGATGCAAGCGTGATATGGGAAGAAAGCCAGGGCATCGGACACTCTTATGGGTACAACCGCAATGAAAATATCGATGATTATAAAAGCAGTCAGCATCTTATTTTGATGCTGGTAGATATTGTCTCAAGAGGTGGAAATCTTTTATTGGATATCGGGCCAACTGCCGATGGACGTATTCCCGTGATCATGCAACAGAGGCTCACAGATATGGGCAACTGGTTGCAAAAAAATGGTGAAGCTATTTATGGCACAACTGCATATAAGCAACCTTATCAATGGACAAAAGGAAAACGGCCGGAAAAAAAGACGGAGAGTTTTATGGCCGGTTACAGTATTGCGGAAATGATAAAGCCCCGTGCAAACCTGGCTCATATAGAAGCTTTTTTTACAGTAAAAGGAAAAGACCTTTATTGCATCCTGCCTGCTTATATGAATAAATTTACCATCCCTGGTTTTAAAGTTCCTGTCACTGCTACTGCAACTATATTGGGAGTAAATAAATCATTGTCAATAAAGAATACAGGCAAGGATTGCACCATTGATCTGTCTCGTTTTAAGCCCGGCGATTTACCTGATGAAATGTTTGTGGTGAAGATCAAAAACGCATTATAACTTCTAAGGGTGATGGTTTAGCAACACGGCTAATTCCTTTCGGCTTATTGTGAAAACAGTTCCATGCCGGATACCTGCGGGCATTGTTATTTTATCAGAAATATCTGTCCAGTTCAGCAGGTCTGTTGACGCAACCGCTCCATATTTATGATCCATGTATTTATCAAAATAAACGATCCATTGATTTTTTATTTTAATAGCCGTAGGCCCGTCTGCCCAGTAGGCGCCTGTAATTGGCAAGGATGGTTTACTGAATCCGGTAGTGGCGTTATTACTAATTGCAATGCGAATATTTTTTTGAGGTGGGTTGGGCGTTTCATCTTTTAAAAACATGATAAACCTTTTCCCATCCGGAACAATGCTGGCATCGATCACGTTGAAACCATTATCATATAAAAGTTTTGTTGCGCTATAGCTTTTAAAATCAGTTGTTGTGGTATAATATATCCGGTGATTGTATCCGTTTTCAACTCCTGCGTCAGATGTATACTTTCCTGCAATAGTGGTAGCCCAATAGATGATATACTGTCCATTTTTTTTATCATAAGTTATTTCCGGCGCCCAGCAATTTCTTGCTGAATCTTCATTTTCCATTACCGGTATATATTGCTGTTCGCTCCAATGAATAAGATCAGTTGATGCGGCATAACCGATACCCTTTGCATTCCAACTTACTGTCCACACCATGTGAAACTTCCCATCGGCCCCACGAATAATACAAGGATCTCTCATCAGTTTATCATTACTGATCAATGGCTTTAAAAATGAACTATCGTTGTTCAAGGCAGTAAAAGTAAAACCATCATCACTGTATGCAAGGTGCAAGCCATCTTCACCATTACCCTTGAAATAGGAGAAGATGTAGGTATTATTTTCGGCCCGCTGAGCAGATGCAAATAATGAGATTGCGAAGCATGTAAATAGTGTTATAAACCTGGCCATAATAATGCGGGTAAATGTTTTAAAAGTTATTTTTTATTTTTTTTTAGAATGCGAAAGTATTAGAATAATGTTACAGGAGCGATCATTTATTTGCAGGCGTTAAGGTTACAGGTCCTGAAAGACCGGATGGCAACGGCTTCCATGCCGCCGCATTGAATAATCCATTTTTTTCATTCTCTTTTTTTCTTGCCGGCATGTTGGTGTTATAAAATATTTTCCAGGGAATATTATTTCGGTCCATGTATGCAATGCGGTTGGCCATCAGGTTTGCCACGATGATCTCTAATTTGTTCGTTGGGTTAAATGCGGATGCGGGGATCACACATCGGAATGTAGGTCCGATCAATGTTGCAATGGTTTTTCCATTTAATATGACTTCGGCTGTTTCATTTACTTTCCCAAGATCCAATATCCAGGTATTACTATTCGACGCAGGTTTTTTAAATGAGATGGTATACTTTGCGGTACCTGAAAAATTTGTTACATCTTCTCCATTGAAATCCGTCCAGGGGCCTAATTTATTTGTGACGATTTTTGAGGGAAGTATCGGCCCTCCGTTTAAAAATTCAATGGTCCATTCGCCTTTTATCTCCTTCGTTTCTCCGGATGGTTCTGCATATTGGAAAACATTCCCAATCTTTTTTGAATGATAAGTTTGAATGATCACAGATTCAAATGAATGCAATTGTAAGCGGATGACCGTTTTGCCGTTACTATTCTTCCTGGTTTTACCAAGTCCACTCTTACCAGTCATTGGGTCGAATACTATAACCGATCCTGCCTGTTCATTCAGTTCGATCCAGTCGTCCAAATTATTTGCTGTACGGTTATTGATAAAATAGATCGATCCGTCATTGGTCGTCCTGCGAATGGAGACTAATCCTTTTTCATAAAGCGTCTCGTTTCTTACTTGGCCGGCCAATAGAAGTGCCTCCAGATCATCGCTAACTAGAAATGATCCCTTGCCAATGCTGGCCTTTTTCACAGCGCCTTCCCCTGTAAAATGAAGTCGGTTTATCAATTGTTGAAACTCATTTCTCCTGCTCTCTAAACGACCTAAACCGGGTACATCCTGTGGCAGGTTTTTGTAGATCAAAATTGTAGCTCCCTGCTTTGCTAAAAGTGAAAGCTTTTGAAACGATCTTTCATCGATGAGTTTATTTGCCGGTAATAAGATTGCCTGGTAATTATTTCCGCCACTTGCTATGTTCACGGCCGACGAAATGGAAAAATTTTGCAATTGCCGGTCAGAAAAGAAATCGAAACTGTACCCTTTCTCCTGCATCCATTTTGAGGCATGTTCAAAATCCGTATGCTCGAAATTCTTTTCCATCCCATCAAAATGTTGCAACAGATCTTTGCCCGGTTCTGAATACCGATCGATGATCGGATAATATAATAGTACATCATTGGCTGGTCTCCCGCTCTGTAAAAAAGATTGCACTCTTGTAATATATTCATTGAGTGTATGAAAGTGTTGCCACTGCGGATTGGTAGGTTGAAAATGCACCGCAGCATAAAACAACCAGCCCGGCCATGGCGCATCTTTTGGTGAGTAGGCCGTGCCGTGATAAAATATATGATTAACACCACCAAGAAAATAAAGGTCAACAGCTTTTTTAACATCGCCCCAGGATGATAAAAAATGTTCATTGAGCCAGGTAGCCGACTCGGAAGAAACTAATTTCTTTCCCGTAACATTTGCCGCAGAGCTTGCAAATTTAAAACGCAATATATCTGTTCCTTCAGTTTCGGGAATGCCGACTGCGCTGTAAAGATCCAATGTATTTGCCGGCGAGCCGTGTGATTGGTTGCGTACCAACTTAGCTTTTGAGCTCGCCCATTTTTTCCAGGTTTTGGTAAAATGTTCTAACAGCAATTCGTCTATCACTGAGCGGTAGTCGTAGATTACCCGGCTATTTTTTTCTGCATTGTCATCTCCAAACAAGGCAGGCAGATAATTTTCCAGTGCATAACCCTTTCGTTTTCTAAATTCGATCAGCATGTTCGGTGTCCAGTTGGCTTGCCCCTTTGCATCATCCACTTCGTATGAATCGTTGAAGAATGAACGCAGGTATGAAATGTCATGCCCTTTGAATGCCTTATCAAATTGTTGAAAATAATTATCAGCAGCAGTTTTAGAAAAATGATCGATGGCATATCCTTCGCCGCCCGGCGCCGCCCGTTCTACCATCTTACCATGCAGACCTTCAAACAAAGCGTAAATGGTCCAATTGCCAGTGCCTGCTGTCCAGTTAAGCTTGCCATTTGCATCCACTTTATTAGTGATATCTACCACAGTCCCTGCGTCGGAATAAGCTACCAATAATTGCAATGGAAGGCTGGTTGCATATTGAATTTGATCCAATGCCAATGCCTGTAAGTTTTTATTTGCAGCAACGGGCTCCAGCAAACTATCTGCATTTACAGCTTTACTATTCGCCGTTCTTATCAACCTCTCCTGGTTAAATATGATTGGCTCTTTTAGTTGCTGCCCTTCCTTTAGCATGTAAGTTTTATGATAAATTGTTTTACTTGCATCACTGTCTTTCACCCATGGGCCGCCAAACGGCCAGCCGGTACCGTTAGCAAGGTCAACTCCTGTTCCAAGCCTTTTTGACTCCTTCAATACATGGCCGAACATCTCCATCCATTGCTCCGAAAGGAAAGGGGTAAACTGGTTTTCGTAACCATGCACTCCATAAATGGGTGTGAGTTCTACGCCGCCCAAGCCCGCGGCTTTGTATTGCTCTAAGTTAAAACTGAGGTCTTTTTTATTGACAGCGCTTCCCTGCCACCACCATCTTGTCCATGGCTTTGTTTGGTTGGTAATGGTTGGCCATTTTGTTTGAGCTATTGTTATGTTGCCCATCAAAAGTATCAAAATAACAAGGATGAACTTTACACGCATAGAATTTGATGTTTGGTGTTTGGTGCTTGGTGTTTGTGTCCGTAAAGTTGACAATTTTAAATTGATTAGTAAGTTTTGAATTTCTTTGCCTGGGTTGTGGCACACGAGTCAAGCGGGGGCATAAATACGGCATCGACTGACGGATGAGTAAATTTTGTATACCGGGGCATCCGATGTCATCACCAAGCACTTGTATCAATAGTTTCATAGGCCAGATGCCCAAAGCTTCAATTGTACAAGAGGGCGACGCAAGGATGCTGCTATGGAAAACAAATGCTTGGACAAACATACTTTTTCTTTCAAAAATGAAATGAGTGTAAGCCATGGTTTAGAACACCGCAGCAACAGGTTTTACATCTGAACTCCTAGAATCATTGATATAGCGAACCTTATATTTTGCAGCTCCTTCTTTTTACTTTGCACCGACAATGACCTCACCCCACCCTCTCCAAAGGAGAGGACTTTAGAGCTTTTTATTGCAGTGTGGTTCTTGTTATTTAACGATTCAATTTTTAAATGATTATATATATTATTGTTATCCAAGCAGGCAAAAAAATGCTTCTGTAGGTCAATAAATATACCTGCGAATTTTCAGAGTCAAGCTCCCCTCTTTTTTGGAGAGGGGCTGGGGGTGAGGTCATAACGGGCGGTGAAATAAACAAATATTCTTAATCGATAGACGTCCCTTTGATGGAATGTATACAGCTTTTGTTGCGCCTTGGGAAAGATGATCGCATAACTATCAGATTTGAAATGTATCCCCTGGTTTTTTCAATGACCATATTTATGTACTTTTGTGCTCTTGAAAATATTAGCTTATATATTATCCTTATACGTTTTGTTATGCACCGTTGTGCCTTGCACATTTTTCGATAACTGCGACGAGACGGAGCAGTCAGCATCTCAATCATCGCCGGTAAAGGAGTGTACTAATTGTTCCCCGTTCTCTGCATGTGCATCCTGTCACTGCTTCACCATCTACCATGAAAGCGCTGGTATAGTTCCTGAAATTTTTCTTAAAAAGATATTCTACGTTGGTGATTACACGTCATCAAAATCCTCCTATGTGTTTTCGTTCTTTCAACCGCCCAGGTCCTGCTAATCTCTCTATTATTTTCAGCCTGCATTGATGGGCTCATGATTGATTATTCACTAAAAAAAATTAGCAGGAAAGTTATGCGATCATTCATATTATTATTATTGTTATCAGCCATAAGCGTGGTGGTTTGTAATGGCCAGCAAACATTGCCAATTAAGGTGGTGGCAGAAGATGGCGCCGCACCAGGAGCCAGTATTTTAATTAAAGGAACAAACAAAGGATATGCAACAGACCCATCAGGAATTGCGTTGATTTCATTTGCTACTAATGGAAATTATGTGCTGCTCGTTTCGGCCACAGGCTATGAGGAAAAACAAATTAAAATAACGATTCCTCATGCGTTAGATACCCTTACCATAGAGCTGGAAAGGGCAGAAGATGAAATGGAAGAAGTGGTAGTGCAGTCTACCCGAACGAGCAGGACAATCGCCAATGTACCCACCAGGGTTGAAACAATTGAACTGGAAGAAATTGATGAGAAGAACAATATGCGGCCAGCCAATGTTGCGATGCTTTTGCATGAGAGCACAGGCATACAGGTACAGCAAACTTCGGCCACTTCGGCTAATGCAAGCATCAGGATACAGGGCCTTGATGGCCGGTATACTCAACTGCTGAAAGATGGCTTTGCAAACTTTGGTAATTTCTCCAGCGGCCTGAGTGTGTTGGAAATACCCCCGTTAGATTTGAAGCAAGTGGAAATAATTAAAGGGCCCGCGTCTCCACTATTTGGAGGTGGTGCAATTGCAGGTGTTGTCAACTTTGTTTCTAAAACCCCGAAGGCTAAACCGGAGTATAATTTCATTTTTAATCAATCCGGAATCGGGCAAACGAATGTAGGTGGTTTTGCTTCGGGCAGAAATAAAAAGGTCGGGTATACTTTACTGGCATTGTACAATAAACAAAAAGAATATGATGTAGATAAAGATGAGTTCACAGAAGTACCAAAGTCTGATGAGTTCACTATTCATCCAAAAATATTTTTTTATCCTAACCAGGCCACCACGATAATTATTGGTAACAGTTTTACAAAGGGATTAAGAACAGGCGGCGATATCCAGGTGATCCGGAATAAGCCCGATGCCGCTCATCAATACTTTGAAAAGAATAAGACACTCAGAAATATTACCACTCTCCAGGTAGATAGAAAAATTGATAGCAGCAAAAGCTTTGTGGCAAAGCAAAGCTTTAGTGTGTTTGACCGCACTATCAATATGCCTTCTTACATTTTTGCAGGGATCGATTATAATGCCTACACAGATATTTCCTACGTAAGTAATGCGGGGAAGCATGTGTGGGTGATCGGCGGTAATTTTATTTACAACAATTTTAAAGAGAAAAATAACACTACCGTTAACAGGAATAACAAAGCGAATACCGGCGGCATTTATGCACAACATACGCTGGATGCTTCTGACATGATAAAGCTGGAAAGCGGGCTGCGTTTCGACCTGGTAAACTATAGCAATGCTTTGTATTCAAACACAGAATTCTTTGTGCTGCCAAGGATTTCGCTGCTGGTTAAGTATGATCCGAAATGGTCATCAAGAATAGGAGTTGGTATGGGGTACAAAACTCCAACGATCTTTACCGAACAAACAGAAACCATACAGTACAGGAATGTAAGCCAATTGACCAATGTACGATCCGAAGAAAGTTACGGCGGCACAGCAGATATAAATTATAAAACTAAAATTGGGAGTTACCTTAGTTTTAGTTTTAATCACATGTTCTTTTACACCTGGATCAATCAGCCGTTGTTGTTACAGGCAACTGGTATCAACAGCTACGGGTTTATAAATGCTTCGAAGCCTGTTAAAAGCGGGGGATTTGAAACCAATGCAAAGTTCATTTATAAAAATAATTTCAAGCTGTTTTTAGGATATACATTCACGGATGCGAAGGCCGATTATTTAAGTGGACATCAATATTTGTCATTAGTGCCAAAGCATAAATTGAACACCGCGTTAATCTATGAAAAAGAGGGTGTGATCAAATTAGGTTTGGAAGGATATTTTACCGGAAGGCAGTATTTAAGCAATGGACAACGTACCCCGGCGTTTAGCGAATTTGGTTTTATGGCGGAAAAAATATTTAAACATTTCTCTTTATATGTGAATTTTGAAAACTTTACAGATACGAGGCAAAGCAATTATAAAGGAGTAATAAATGGCAGTCATTTGAATCCAACATTTGATGAGATATGGACACACACGGAAGGCTTTGTGATCAATGGCGGTATTAAACTTAAATTTTAAAGACAGTATGTTTTCAATAATTGCGGGCAGCTTAATTATCAGTTTACTTCATGCGGTAATTCCAAATCACTGGTTGCCTGTAATTGCCATTGGGAGAAAAGAAAAATGGACAGTAAATGATGTCACCAGGGTAACAATAATCTGTGCGCTGGCGCATGGATTCAGTACCATATTGATTGGCGCTGTATTGAGTTTGCTGGGTGCAAAGCTTGATAGCAACCTTGAATATTTCACCAGTATCGTTGCGCCGGTCACGCTTATTTTGCTGGGCCTTTTATTTATATACCGGCACCATCGCCACAAGCATTTTCATATCGATGCATCAGTTGCTAAGAAATCAAAAACGGCCATCATTATCACGCTGGTGGTAGCCATGTTCCTTTCTCCCTGTATGGAAATTGAAGCCTATTTTTTGTTGGCCGGTACGCATTCAGTATCACTTTTCTGGCTGATCGCTTTGCTGTATTTAGTGATCACAACCACGGGCATGGTACTGTTAGTGAGGTACGCCTATATCGGTTTACTAAAATTAAACTGGCATTCACTTGAACACAATGCAGGTATTATCACCGGCCTCACATTGGTGGCAACGGGGATCATTACATTTTTTATTCAATAACAATTTTATGCACGGCACTGAAAAGGCATTGGGTAATCAACAAATTAATAATCCGGAGAAAAGTATTTCGGAACACCAGCATACGCATGATCATGACCACGATCATGACCATGACCACGACCATGGTCACGGAAATGACGATGCCGGTTGGAGATCGCATTGGGATCTGTTGCTCGGATTACTAGTACTGATCGTAATGCTTGTGTTGAAATATGGGTTCGATTTTGTTCCCTCAAAATGGATAGATTTTACGATACATTTTATTGCTTTTATCCTGGCAGGCAGAAAGGTTGCCGACCTTGCTTTTCGTAGGGTAAAACGAGGCGATTTTTTCAATGAATTTGTATTAATGACTGTCGCCACCCTGGGCGCTTTTTACATAGGCGCTTATAGCGAGGGTGTTGCGGTAATGGTGTTTTATTGTATTGGTGAATGGTTCCAGGATGCAGCGGTAAGTAATGCAAAACGCAATATAAAAGCATTGCTCGACATAAGGCCGGATAAAGTAACGGTGCTAAGAAACGGCGAGGCCATGGTAACCGAACCATCTAAATGTTTAATGGGGGAATCGATACAGGTAAAGCCGGGTGAAAAAGTCGCACTGGATGGACAGCTTATTTCGGGCAATGCATCATTCAATACAGCAGCGCTAACCGGTGAAAGCAAGCCCGACACAAAGTATAAAGGTGAGCCTGTGTACGCAGGAATGATCAACCTCAATACAGTTGCTGAAGTAAAGATAACGGCGTTATTTAAAGACAGTAAACTGAGTCGTATTCTCGAAATGGTGCAGGATGCCACTGCCCGAAAATCACAGACACAATTATTTATTTCAAGATTTGCAAAATGGTACACGCCGGTTGTTTTTTTTCTTGCATTAGCGGTGTGTGTGCTCCCTTATTTTTTTGTAAATGATTATGTTTTCAATACCTGGTTTTACCGGGCCCTGGTTTTTCTTGTTATCAGTTGCCCATGTGCATTGGTGATATCGATACCGCTGGGATATTTTGGCGGAATTGGATTAGCATCCAGGAACGGGATACTTTTTAAAGGTGGCAACTTCCTCGATGTAATGACAAAGATCAATACAATAGTGATGGATAAAACCGGCACGCTCACCAGGGGAGTTTTTAAAGTGCAGCAGGTGGTAACTGAAAATATCAGCGAAGAAGAACTATTAAAATATGCAGCGGCAATAGAACAAAACTCCACGCATCCTATTGCAAAAGCTATTGCTGAATATGCAGGTAATGCAGGCAATAATATAAAAGTTGAAAACATTGAAGAGATTGCCGGTCATGGATTAAAAGGAACTACGGCGGGTAAAGATATCCTGGCGGGTAATTTAAAACTTTTAAAAAAGTTCAGCGTTTCATATCCTTCGGCATTGGAAAACATTGTAGATACAATAGTTGTAGTTGCCATTGATAAAAGTTATGCAGGCTATATTACTATTGCAGATGAAATAAAAGAAGATGCCCATTCTGCGATAACAGCAATGCACCGGCTGAATATAGAAACAGTCATGCTATCAGGTGACAAACAACAGGTAGTTGATGCAGTTGCAAAAAGCCTTGGGATCGATAAAGCATTTGGCGACCTGTTGCCCGAAGGAAAAGTAGCAAAAGTGCAGCAGCTAAAAGATGCCGGCAGAAGGATCGCTTTTGTAGGTGATGGCGTGAACGATGCACCCGTGATCGCATTGGCGGATGCGGGCATAGCAATGGGCGCTCTCGGCAGCGACGCCACCATTGAAACAGCAGACGTGGTAATTCAAAATGACCAGCCTTCAAAAATTGTTGCTGCCATTAAAGCCGGCAAAATAACAAGGTCCATTGTTTGGCAGAATATCTCGTTAGCAATGGGCATTAAGATCATCGTTTTAATTTTAGGTGCAGGAGGTGTTGCCACGTTGTGGGAAGCGGTGATCGCTGATGTGGGCGTAGCGCTGCTGGCTATTCTGAATGCGGTAAGGATACAGGGTAAAGAACTAATGTGATAATGTGCTGATTTGCTAATGTGCTAATTTGAAAATGTGAAAATGTGAAAATTTACTAATTTGCAAATGGACGCTTATAATTCTACTTTGACATATTTAAAAAAATGTAGCTCACGGTTACGATAGTTTAATTATGGAACGAAAAAGATGCCATGAAAAAATACAGTACAAGTGAGTGACACAACGATGCCGCCATAAAAA
>JBDSAP010000107.1:0-4056 GCA_039922055.1 Ferruginibacter sp. | reverse complement strand
TCATCTTCTTCACTAATAATTTCGTCCTCATCAACTGGCGCTGTAGCTGGTATGTCCAGTTCACTTTCAATTGCAGCGCTTTCTTTTTTTGGAACACCTTCGTCATCAAAATCAGTCTTCTCTTCCTGCTTATAAATATCTTCATCAGCGGGATAATGAGGATAGCCGGGTAATTTTTCGTCACCTTGGTCATCGTCAGCGTGTTGCTTTTTGTTATTCATAAAAGTTTATTTACTGTTTTAAAAAAAATGCCACGAATGCACGAATAGCTGCAAATAGTTTCGCACTTCTTTTTCATGGGCTGCGTATCAACATCAGCAACAAATTCCGAGCCGTTGGCAAATGGGGCGATGCAGGGACAAAGTATCAACAGTCCTTAGGTTTTTGCCTGATGAACTAAAACTTTTCTTGATATAAAAAGCATAATAAAGCCAGGTAAATAAACCTTTAAATTGCAGACGGTTTTACCACAGAAGAAAAAGTAAACAGCTAACCAATAAAGTTGCAAATTATTAAGAGTGCATACAAAGAAGATAATATACGCAGGAAAAAAATTAGCAGAGGCAAAGAAGGCGCTTATCATGATACATGGAAGGGGCGGTTCGGGTGAAGACATTCTGTCAATTGCCAATTACCTCACCGTGAGTGATTATGCGCTGGTGGCCCCGCAGGCTGCAAACAACACCTGGTATCCATTTTCATTCATGGCTCCGCCGCAGCAAAATGAGCCTTCACTTTCTTTGGCCCTTACAGTTTTAAAAGAACTGTGCAACGATATTATTGCTGGCGGTATTACTGCTGAGCACATTTATTTTTTAGGCTTTTCACAAGGCGCCTGTCTAACCCTGGAATTTGTTACAAGAAATGCACAACGCTATGGGGGAGTAGTAGCATTTACCGGTGGATTGATTGGCGATAAAATTTACAGCGAAAATTACAAAGGCGATTTTGCAGGCACGCCGGTCTTTATTGGTACAAGCGATCCCGATCCGCATGTGCCCGTGCAAAGGGTATATGCCAGCGCCAATATTTTAAGATCGATGAATGCTGATCTTACCGAAAAAATATATCTCAACATGGGACATACGATTAACGAGGACGAAATGGAGCAGGCTAATAAACTTGTTTTCCTATAGAGGAAGGAATTAACCAGGTCATTGCCGGACGGCGATAGAGCACGAGCATATTTTGCAGTTCGCCTATATGTGGTTGTTGTTGAGATTTGATTCGTTAGTTTTCTTTTATTGAAAGCGGCAATATTCCATGTTTTTTAACCGGCTTCAAGATCAGGATCTCCACAAAAATGGAGAAAGCTCATGGCAAAATAAATATAACCTTTTGCAATAGGTTCTTCAACTGCTTCTTCAATCAGCGCTATACCGAGTAATAATAAAAAGGCAAGTGCCAGCGGTTTTACACTAGGCGTTTATTAACAAAGCCACTCAGCACGTTTCACGCCAGCATCATAAAAAACATAGCTACCACAACGGCGCCAACCATCACTCCGGGACGGCCCGAGATCCCTCTGTAGTAACAAATTCCATTGTCGCATCCCTCGACTTTTGACCCATTTTCAAATTTTTTCTTAAAAAAGAATGGGGCGTTTCTTTTAAAACGGTAATTTTTTACCCCTAATCAAATAAGTGAGCCATCATTATTTCTGATTAATTACCCTAAATCTTGATGTCAGTAAATTTTTTATTGTGCCCCGCAGCATTCCTTTCATAAACTATGTCCAACATCAGGGTGTATATTTATTATGTAAACAGAACATTATAAAAATATTATCAACTTATTAATTTTTTTAAAAAGTTTTTATATCTTTATTTCTCAAGCCCGTCACTTCAATAATGATTGAAAAGAAAAAACTAACTAAGAATTTAATAATTAAGGAGCTGTATTTCGAAGAGAGTTTGTCTTGTGCGGAATTATGTATTAAGGTTCATAAAAGTTTTCCTATGGTCGCAAAGCTTATGGAGGAATTGGTGAGTGAAGATTTTGTAATTGAATCTGGCTATGCACCATCTAAAGGCGGAAGACGACCCCTTACCTATACCCTCAAAGAAAATGTGATGTACCTGGTTTCCGTAGCTATGGACCAGTTTGTAACTAAGATTGCCATCATGGATATGCAAAATAATTTTGTATCTCCCATTGAGAAAGTTGTATTACCGCTGCCTAACAATCCACAGGCGCTTTCTGTACTTACTGAAAAAATTGCACAGGTTATTGATGCTTCAGGAATTCCAAAAGAAAAACTGATAGGTGTGGGAATCGGTATGCCCGGTTTTGTAAATGTAAAAAAAGGCATTAACTATTCTTATCAGCAGGCGGCAAATAAAAGTATTACCAAACACATTGCCGACAGCATTGGCATACCCGTTTTTCTCGATAATGATTCCAGCCTCACTGCCCTTGCTGAACTGCGTTTCGGCGCTGCCCGTGGCGAGCAAAATGCCATGGTTCTTAATATTGGTTGGGGAGTAGGGCTCGGGCTGATCTTAAACGGTGAACTTTTTAGAGGCCATGAAGGATACGCTGGTGAGTTCAGTCATATTCCACTATTTCCAAATAATAAATTATGCAGTTGCGGCAAAATGGGTTGTCTTGAAACGGAAACTTCCCTGCTGTTAATAATTGAAAAAGCAAAAGAGGGTTTAGATTCCGGCAGGCTATCCAGGCTTGGCAGTTTGCCTATTGAAGATCTTGAAGAAGCCTGCGATGCGCTGATAGAAGCGGTACATCATGGCGACCAGTTCGCAGTAGAGCTTTTTTCCAAGGCAGGATATAATATTGGTAAAGGTGTGGCCATATTGATCCATCTCTTAAATCCCAAATTAATTATCCTGAGTGGAAGAGGATCATCTGCCGGCCAGATATGGCAGGCTCCTATACAACAAGCATTGAACGAACACTGTATTCCGAGACTTTATCAAAGCACAACCATAGAAGTATCAACCCTGGGGCTTGAAGCGGAACTCATCGGGGCCGCAGCGCTTGTTATGGAAAATTATGAACATCTGCCAATCATATCGGGCCACCAGGTGGCCCATAAAGCCGCAGTATCGTAAGTACAAATATTGATTATCAATTTATTTAATCCTTTACTCATCCGAAAATCTACCTATTAAATTCATGGTTGCCCAACTATCTATTTAATTGACACGGCATCTATTTTTTATTAATAAACAAAATGAGAATGATCAAACCAAAACAAATTGTCAATCCCTTTTTCACAAGCGCATGAACTAATGCAACATCCGGAACAGTTTTATTCGGATGACGCAATTCTTAGTTCATGATCTTTAAAATTTTTTCCAAAATTTAAACATTTCAACAATTAAACAAAACAGAAGCTATGAAAAAAGTAATTACATACCTGCTACCGCTTATGTTCTTATGCATATCCGGCGGCGTTGCAATGGGGCAACAAAAAAGAACCGTTACGGGTACGGTTAGAGATTCTGCCGGAAATGCTATACCCGGTGTTTCAATAACGGTAAAAGGCACCAAAACAAGTGCTGCCGCAGATGCCCAGGGCAACTTTAAAATTTCAGTTCCTTCCGGCGATGCTACCCTGGTAGTTACTAGTGTGGGATTTGCAAATAGGGAAGTGCAAACCGGTAGCGGAGACTTTGTCGCCGTTCAGTTGCAAAATGCAAGCGGCCAGTTAAATGAAGTAGTGGTTACAGGTTTTGGTACCCGAACCAATACTAAGAAGTTGGCGTATTCCATATCAGAAGTAAAAGGCGATGAACTTGCACGTGCCGGAACGGTTAACGTGGTAAACTCATTACAGGGGAAAGTGGCCGGTGTAATGATCAACCAGGGTGCTGGTGGCCCGTCTTCCAGTTCACGTATCCGCATACGAGGCAACTCTAATATCAGCGGAGGCACAATGCCTTTATTTGTGATAGATGGAGTATTGATTCAGCCCGGTACATCCGGCGCAGATTCCTGGGGTGATAACCGTGATTTTGGTAACCAGTTAAAGAACCTTAATCCCGACGATTATGAAACTATGACTGTTTTAAAAGGATCTGCTGCAAGCGCTTT
>JBDSAP010000106.1:0-33032 GCA_039922055.1 Ferruginibacter sp. | reverse complement strand
GCAATCCTGGCCAAAGCATTACCCGATACGCTTGCCTGGCGTGAAGAATTGGCGTACAATGAGCCTTACGTAGAATATTATTTCCGCTATCCCGCATATAATTACTATCCTGTGGTAGGCGTTTCCTGGTTACAGGCTCACGACTTTTGTATCTGGAGAACGGACAGGGTAAACGAGTTAAACTTAATATCAAAAGGATATCTTAAAAAAGACTTCGCAAGAAAAGAGATGAGAGGCGGTGGCGCTGATGGCTCTTTTAATACTGATACCTATTTAATGAATCCTGAACTCATCCAGGGAAGATCAAAACCTAAGAGCTCTGAACTGAAAGATGTGAGTGGCAAGCCAAGGGCTATTGTAAAAATGGAAGACGGTATCCTGAATATGGGTTATCGCCTGCCTACTGAAGCCGAATGGGAATATGCCGCTTATGGTTTGTTTGACCAAAACCCAAATCCACGTAAAAAAGAAGGTAAAACCGGTGAAGAGTTGATCTCCAACCAACAGATATATGCATGGAGCAACAACCCAAATGGCCTGCGTGATAACAGACGCGGTAGCTGGCAGGGTAAATTCCTGGCTAACTTTAAGCGTGGAAGTGGTGACAACATGGGTATCGCCGGTGGCTTGAATGACCGGTCTGCAATACCTGGTAATATAAAAGCTTTTTATCCAAATGCGTTTGGTGTGTATAATATGAGTGGTAACGTAGCTGAGTGGGTACAGGATGTGTACAGGCCATCAACTCCATCAGATGGTGAAGATTTTAACTACTTCCGTGGTAATAAATTCCAGAAATTCTACAAGAATTCAGGTGGCGAGTATGAAAGAGATTCGCTGGGAAGATTGAAGAAAACTGATATACCCGATGAAGACGTTAAGAACAGGCGCAATTATCAACATAATAATGTTCTTGGTTACATGGATGGCGATTCCTTGAGCGGTTCATATTATGAAACCGGGGCCTCTACTTTAATCAGCGACCGGTCAAGGGTGTTTAAAGGCGGTAGCTGGAACGACAGACCTTACTGGCTATCTCCCGGCGCACGCAGGTTTTTGGAAGAAGAGCAATCATCCAGCACCATTGGTTTCCGTTGTGCTCAAACATATATGGGCTCTCCTGAAGGCTCAGGCTTTAGAGAAGGAAACATTTTTGGAAAGCGTAAGCAAAACAGCAGAAAGAAAAGATAAACATCGGATTATAATATTTGAAAAACCCTTCAATAAAATGAAGGGTTTTTTATTGCCCGGTATAGTTGCTTAAAAAAAGGAATGCTACTATAGCTGGATTGTTCCTTCTGCAATAATAAGTTTTACCTATCCAAATTTACCATTGCTTATAAACGCTTGTAACTTATTTTTGACGTATGCAAATACGTGAGCTATACCTGATTTTTCTTCAACATTTATCCATACAAACAGACACGAGAAAATTAAAAAGCGGCGACCTGTTCTTTGCCTTAAAGGGGCCGAATTTTAATGGCAATCAGTTTGCAAGACAAGCTTTAGATGCAGGTGCAGCATACGCCGTCATAGATGAGCCTGTTGATTTTACCGATGATCGTTTGATCGCCGTTGCAGATACATTGCAAACGTTACAGGACCTGGCAAAATATCACCGCCAGCAATTCAACATACCATTTATTGCCATCACGGGCAGTAATGGCAAGACCACTACCAAAGAACTGGTGAATAAAGTTTTATCTTCTACATATATTACCTATACCACTAAAGGGAATCTTAACAACCACATAGGAGTGCCGCTAACCATTTTATCTGTTCAACAAAATGCACAGATGGCGGTAATTGAAATGGGAGCTAATCATCAAAAAGAAATTGAAAGTTACTGCCGGTATACACTTCCTACTCACGGCATCATTACCAATATTGGCAAGGCCCATTTAGATGGTTTTGGCGGTGAAGCAGGTGTAAAAAAAGGCAAAGGAGAATTATTCGACTACCTGCGTTTGAATGACGGAACAGCCTTCACTATGAATGATTACGATTATCTACGGGAAATGAGCAAAGGAATCAAAGAGGTTATTACCTACGGTACTTCAAATGCTGCGGTCACAGGAGTTGCCGATAACAACAGTGAATTCCTAACGGTGAAACTCACAAACAAAAACGAATTACAAACTATTCCAACACTACTCGTGGGAGAATATAATTTACCCAATGTATTGGCTGCTATTACTGTCGGCAGGCATTTTAATGTAAAGGAAGAGGCGATACAAAAAGCTCTTGAAACTTATACCCCCTCCAACAGTCGCTCCCAGCTCGTAGAACAGGGTACAAATAGAATCATATTAGACGCATATAATGCGAACCCAACAAGCATGAAAGCTGCCATAGACAATTTTGCAAAAATGGGTGATGATGATAAGGTTCTGTTATTGGGTGGAATGATGGAATTGGGAAATGAAAGCCTGGTTGAACATACAGGCATCATCCATCTTATTGATCAATACCGGTGGAAGGCAGTTGTGTTGGTGGGTGGGGATTTCAGGAACGTGCCTCATAATTATATTTATTTCAACACCTCAAGAGAAGCTAAGGATTGGCTGCAAACACAACATTTTGAAAATACCAGCTTGTTGGTAAAAGGTTCCCGCAGGATGCAAATGGAAAAAGTTTTAGAGGTTTAATTAAATGCTGCTATCCAGGTATTGTTGCAACTCTGATTCAGTCTTTATCAATACATCTCTTACTTTGCTTCCCTGGTTCGGACCAACCACACCTGCTGCTTCCAACTGGTCCATTAAACGGCCTGCCCGGTTATAACCGAGTTTCATTCTCCGCTGCAACAAGGATGTACTGCCGCTCTGGCTGGCGACTATCAGCCGGGCCGCATCTTCAAATAAGGAGTCCTTATTATTCATATCAAAGTCCTTCCCTTCCATTTCCTTTTCGTCCACATATTCAGGTAACAGAAATGCCTGTGCATATCCGCGTTGTTCGCCAATAAAGTCTACGATCTTATCAACTTCCGGCGTATCTACAAAAGCACATTGCAACCGCACCAGTTCGCCGTTATAACTAATGAGCATATCTCCTTTACCGATCAACTGTTCAGCGCCGCCCGCATCCAATATGGTTCTGCTATCTATTTTGCTGCTTACCTTAAAAGCTATTCTTGCCGGGAAGTTAGCTTTTATGGTGCCCGTAATAATGTTCACACTCGGGCGCTGGGTAGCTATTATCAGGTGAACACCCACCGCACGTGCAAGCTGCGCTAAACGTGCAATTGGCATTTCTACTTCTTTTCCGGCAGTCATAATCAGGTCGGCAAATTCATCAACCACCAGCACAATAAATGGCAGGAACTGGTGCCCTTTTTCCGGGTTTAACTTGCGGGCCACAAACTTTTCATTGTACTCTCTTATGTTGCGGCATCCAGCCTCTTTCAACAAGTCGTAGCGGTTATCCATTTCAATACAAAGGGCATTCAATGTATGCACCACTTTCTTGGTATCGGTAATGATCGCATCTTCCTCACCGGGCAATTTCGCCAGGAAATGCTTCTCAATTGTCTTGTAAATACTGAGCTCCACTTTTTTAGGATCAACCAACACAAACTTTAGTTGCGATGGATGTTTCTTATACAGCAGTGAAACAAGGATGGCATTCAACCCAACGGATTTCCCTTGCCCTGTGGCGCCAGCCATCAGTAAATGCGGCATGCTTGCAAGATCAACAATGAAATTCTCATTATCGATCCTTTTACCAATCGCAATTGGAAGGGAAAAATTATTGTTCTGAAATTTTTCAGAAGAGAGTAAAGTACGCATGCTCACAATGGTCTTCTTTGCGTTGGGCACTTCAATACCAATCGTTCCCTTTCCGGGAATGGGCGCAATGATGCGGATACCTAATGCGGCAAGACTCAGTGCAATATCATCTTCCAAATTCTTGATCCTTGAAATACGTACACCGGCAGCCGGTATGATCTCGTAGAGAGTGACAGTTGGACCTACCGTAGCAGAGATCTTTTGGATACTGATGTCGTAATTCTTAAGCGTACTGATGATCTGGTTTTTGTTTGTTTCGAGTTCGGCAGGATCCTGCACTATCTTTTCACTTCCATGTGCTTCCAATAATTCAAGCTTGGGATATTTATAATCACGCAGGTCTAAAATAGGATCGTAAGGCGTATCAATTGTTATGTGCTTTTTTACAAAAGGCACTTCTTGTTCTTCCTCTTCCAACTTTTCGGGAACTGATTTTATTTCCAACTCCAATGGAATAATATCTTCATTTTTTTTCGCTGTCTTAACAAGAGGTAAAGACCCGTTACTGATCAATTCATCTATACTCAAAGAAGCTTCCTCTGTTGATGGCTCCTTCTTATTTTTAGCTGAAGGGATATCTTTTTCGACAAACCGAATATCATGATTCAGCGCGGGATTCGCCTGGTCAGGAATCGACAGCATGCTACCTTCGCCTTTCATCATGTTGCCCTTTGTCTCATTAACGCCATACTCATTATCCTCTGCCTCATCAAGAATACCCGCAATTTCTGCTGCACTTTGATCATCCTGCATCTCTTCTTCACCGGGCATAAAAGTCTTTTTTGTGGGGAGGCTAAACACAGGATTAAAGCGCCAGATCACATATCCCAAAACAGCAACAGCCAACACCGCTAATGTACCGATCTGCCCGATCGTTCTGTATAGCCAATCACGGCTGCTATCACCTGCAAAACCGCCGAAAGGAAATTTATTACCTTTCATAATAACAGCGGCCGTTATACTTAAGAGTGGCAGGCCAACAACGAGGTATTTTACGTTACGCTGAATGGAAAAAATCTTTTTGCCAAAAAACAAATTAATGCCTGCTACAAAAAAGAAAGTACACAACAAGTAGGACGCAATTCCAAAGCCATGACGAATAAATATCTCCGAAACAAAAGCGCCGAAAGTGCCCAGTAGATTTTGCACTTTAATATCATTTGCAAGCAGCATGTTGTAGCTGAATTTATCCTGGTCTTCAGCCCATGTAAAAAGATAAGAAGTAAACGCTATGAATAAAAGAAATGCAAGTAGTAAAAAAACTGTACCGGCTATTTTATGAGTACGTTCATCTTTCAGTAACTGCTTTACTGCAACCTTTTCTTCTACTTCAGATTTTAATGCGCCTTTGGAGGAGGTCGCCTTCGACTTAGCTGATTTCGCTTTAGTGGCCATTATAACAAAGATAAATAAAACCAGTACGGAAAAAGCCGCCGCCCATAAAGGATTTATAGAAAAAATAACCGACGAAAAATTGTATGTTTGAAAAAAAAGAACTGCTTGATGAAATTATTTACTACCAGTTTTTTTTTACTTCTGAATGTATGTGTATTTGGGCAAACAAATATTGATGACAACGCTGTTGACATTGCCCATATCAACGACTCGATATTCATTACCAAACAATGCCACCTGTATGTAGATAGTCTCGGCACTGCAACGCCTGCAAACATACCAGACGGGTCATGGCAGCCCTGGAACTTCCAAAATCAAAGAACGCCTATTCCCAATCGATGGATCACAAAAACCATTTTCCTTCGGTTTACGCTCACCAATAACAGTGACTCAGTTGCAAAAGTTTTCTTTTTGCCTGGCAATTATATCCGGAGCTTCAACGCCTATACAATAGCAGCCGGCAGGCAAATTACTAAGCTAAATAATTTGAGCCGCTCTGATGGATTTCAACCATTTGTATTGAACGCCAGGCAGCAGGAAACCTATGTTACCGAGCTGCGCTTTACAAGGCGAATACATAATTATTTAGCACCCCAGCTTATAAGCGATGCTTACCTGTTAAAATACAAAAAAATTTTATACCACGAAAATGATGAGGGCCAGCGACCGATTGGTTTTGTCCTGAGCGGTATTCTCCTAATGATGATATTTTTTACCTGCGCAAATTACATGCATAGCCGTAAGAAGGAATTTCTATATAACTGCTGTTACTCTGTTTGCATGTTCGTGCTTGTATTCATAACCACTTTTATCGACAGAAGAGGTGGGGTATTGGCAAGTCTTTTCCGGGAATATTTTGACTTTATGTTATTAGGCGGCGGAACTGTTTTTTATATTGCTTTCACCCGAAAATTTTTAGAAACAAAAACCAGGTATCCATTGCTCAACACAATTTTTGTGTACGAAGAAAAATTTTTGCTATTGATACTGGCTATGTTCACCTATGTACTTTTTTTGACTGATAATTTTTTGCTGCAGGATCTCCTGGAAAATAGTATGAAAGTAATTGTGCTGGTAGTGGGGATCGTATATATCGTAATTGCGCTTTCACAAAAAAACAAACTGATGAACTACCTCGCAGTTGGAAATGCACTGCTGATTTTCTTCTCAACCATCTCGCTTTTACTAATATTGTTTCCTGTAAAGGATAACTCTATTTTTAGCTCTTCGATGGTGTATTATGAAATTGGAGTAGTAGGTGAATTGATCTGTTTTTTATTGGGGTTAACCTACAAGAACAGGATAGAACTGATTGAAAAAATCAAGGAGCAGGAGTCGCTAAAACTGGAAGCGGAGAAACTATCCTTTCAAACCAAACTGGCTATCATAAATGCACAGCAGGCAGAACGAAATCGGATTAGCGCTGATATGCATGACGACCTTGGCGCTGGTGTAACTGCGATTCGATTGTACAGCGAGCTGGCGAAAAAAAAGGTGGGCATTGGCACCATACCGGAGATAGATAAAATATCATCTTCTGCCAATGACCTGTTGAACAATATGAATGCGATCATCTGGACGATGAGCAGCAGCAATGATACGCTGGATAATATGGTTGCTTATATCCGCAGCTATGCGTTGGAATATTTTGAGAACACGGGTATTGAATGTTATACCAAAGTGGATGAAGACCTGCCGAACATCCCGGTAAGCGGAGAAATAAGAAGAAATATTTACCTCGTGGTAAAGGAAACACTGAATAATATTCTTAAGCATGCAAGAGCCAAAGAAGTACATATCAGCTTAAAGAAAGTTCCTGATGGATTATCCCTTTATATCCATGACAATGGCGCCGGGATTGACATGAATAACCTGCGCCGGTTCGGTAACGGTTTGATCAATATGAAGAAGAGAATGGAAGAAAGTAATATTTCTTTTGATATAGAAAATAAAGAAGGAACGTTGATCACGCTTCATTATAAGCTGGAAGTTTAATTTTTTTTACCGACAGCAATTATCACAAATATCCATCCCAGCACAAAGCAAATACCCCCAATTGGCGTAATGGCGCCGAGCCATAGAAAGCCCTGCTGATCCATTGCACGCATACCTGTTAACAGGTACAGAGAACCACTGAAGATAAAGATACCAAACAAAAATAATCGGGCAGCCCAAACAAGATGTTTACGGGAAAACTGGCTAACCAATATACCCGTGATCAGTAAAGCAAATGAATGATAAAATTGATAACGCACCGCGGTGTCAAATGTCGCCAGGTCTTTATCAGACAACATTGCCCGGAGGCCGTGAGATCCAAAGGCGCCGAGTATTACAGCTAAAGCGCCGAGCAAAGCTGCAGTTTGAATAAATCCTTTGTGCATAATATTAAGATGAGCTTTTATTGATAATGCCGGGAAACGATTCCAGCTTCAGTTGCTGTGACACCACGGAAAATTTAGCCTGCGTATAATAGCTCTCTCTTTCTTTTAATTTTTGCTCAATAAAAAAAAGCAGTTCAGCACGATTTAGCTTTTTAACCAGCGGCCGCTTTTCCTGCTCCAGTTCCACCCTTTTTAAAACTTCCATTGGAGTACAGCTTAAATAGACAGTAATGCCATGCTCGTTCATCCATTTCATATTATCATAAAAGCAGGGAGTACCTCCGCCGCAGGCTATAATAGTATTGCTGACCGTGGCACAAGTTCGCAAAGCATTTGCCTCTATCTTCCTGAAATAATCTTCTCCTTTTGTTTCGAAAATATCAGCAATCAATTTACCCGCAGTCTTCTCAATCACTTCATCAAGGTCAATAAATGAACGCCGGGTATTAGCGGCCCATATCCTACCCCAATGTGTTTTACCACTTCCCATAAAACCGACCAGGAAAACGTTTTTTCCTTCGTTGGCGGAACTGTTTGAAACGTCCAGGTCGTTATTCATTTTACAAAGAAAGTAAAATAATAAATAGTGAAGGAAAATGTGGCGAAATTGAAGTACCGGAGAAATGAATTATTTCTTTTTATAATCGCCCCTTTTCCATGCCTTTATAAATTCGTTCCAGGCAAAGGGGTTGAAGATATTCATAGGCGGTATTTGCCCGCTGTAGTATTGTTTTGTAGCCTGTTGAGTGAGGTACCTGCTGGCGGCTTCTTTCCCGTCTGTTGGAAGGGTGGCCATCAGTAATCTTCTTGTATTTTCGTCGTTATTTTTTCGGGCAATTTCAAGCTGATCATCGGGTACTACCGTTCGCAGAAATTCTCTTTCGAACTGCTCCCTTGATGGTTTTGCTTTTATGATCGTTGCGGCAAGGTAAACTGTATCATTTACCATTAACTGCAAAAGGCTATATTGGCTGCCGGCGATATCTTTTGGAATGGGTACTAATTTTGGTTTGTATCCAACACTGGAAAACTCAACCATATCTCCTTTTAAAACAACTATGCTGAAAACTCCCTGTTCATTGGTTATCGTTCCCCTGCTCGACCCCTTGATAGTGACGCTGACAGCCGGTATTCCCTTCAGGCTATCTGCCGTCATTACAACTCCATATAACTGTACAACGGAATCTTTGAACGTTTCAAATTGTGCTTTGGAAGCAACAGGTAAAAGGCAAGCGGAGATAAGAAAGTATAGTATAAATTTATTCATGCACCACCTTCAAAGGTTAATAATATTAGTTCGAATTTAACGGTACACAAGTCAATCTACCATGTGCCCTGCTGTTACTCTAGGCTGGCGGGGTACTCCCTTTTTAAAAAGCCCAACGTTTTCAAAAATAACAACATTCCTCAATTAATAAACAAAGTAAAGTCTTCAATGTTTAAATTTGCAGCCAGATGGGGGTTTTAACAAATAATTGAACCATGACAAAAGAAGATATACTGAAGGCATTGAGTAACGTGCAGGAACCGGACCTTGGAAAAGACCTGGTAACTCTTAACATGGTGAAAGATATTGTGATCAACGACAAAAATGTATCATTTACCGTAATACTTACTACGCCTGCCTGCCCGCTGAAAGATATGATCATGAATGCATGTATAAATGCCGTGAAAATATTGGTAGATAAAGAGGCAAAGGTGACGGTTAATTTTACCAGCAACACCAGCACTAACCGTAAGGATGCCAAAACAGTTTTAGGCGGCGTAAAAAATATTATTGCGATAGTGAGTGGCAAAGGTGGCGTTGGCAAAAGTACGGTGGCAAGTAACTTCGCATTAGCCCTGGCGCATGGTGGCGCAAAGGTTGGATTAATGGATGCTGATATTTATGGACCCAGCCAGCATATCATGTTTGGCGTTCGGGGCGAACGGCCTTTAATGCGGGAAGTGGACGGCAAGGGATTGATTGTACCTATTGAAAAATTTGGTATTAAAATGATGAGCATTGGTCTGTTGATCGATGAAAAACAGGCCGTAGTCTGGCGTGGCCCAATGGTGAGCAGCGCCATCCGGCAATTTGTGAGCGATGTGGATTGGGGTGAATTGGACTACCTGGTAATTGATATGCCGCCAGGCACGGGCGATATTCATTTAACGGTTGTACAAACTGTGCCCGTTACGGGAGTTATTGTTGTCACAACACCTCAAACTGTGGCATTGGCCGATGCAAAAAAAGGCATTGCCATGTTTGGACAAGCCCAGCTAAAAGTACCGGTGATAGGCCTTGTTGAAAACATGAGTTATTTTACTCCGGCAGAATTGCCTGATAACAAATATTATATTTTTGGAAAAAACGGCGGAAAAACATTAGCCGAAGAATTTGATATTCCCTTCCTTGGCCAGATACCGATCGTACAAACTATACGGGAAGGCGGCGATAATGGAATACCTGTGATGGCGGGTAATGATGAGATCACTAAAAAAGCGTTCACTGATTTTGCCGGAGCCGCAGCCCGGGGTATTGCCATGAGAAATGCCAATATGGAACCTACCGAGATACAGCAAATACAACCTCAATTCCCAACACATAAAGGAATAGAATTAGAAAAACTTTAGCCCGCCGTTTATTAAAAGAAACAGGGAGTTTGATTGGAATAGTGAATAATAATTTACTCTGCGGGTGCAAACAAACTATTACGCCAGGTGAATGTCAATCATCATTATGAGAAAATGTTTAATCGCTCTGACTTTTATTCCGTTCCTCCTGATTTCATCTTGCAAAACATCCCGTCTAAACAAATCCTCTATGCTTCCGGCCTTTGATAAAGAAGGCCATCGTGGCTGTCGGGGACTGATGCCTGAAAATACATTAGCCGCTATGCTGAAGGGTATCGACCTCGGTGTTACTACCATAGAAATGGATGTTTCCTTTACAAAAGACAGCCAGGCAATATTGTCTCATGAGCCTTTCTTCAATCATGATATCACCACCCTGCCAGATGGAAGTTTCATCAATGCGAAAGATGAAAAACAGTACAATCTTTATAAAATGAACTATGCCGAGATACTTCGTTATGATGTTGGCATGAAACCGCATCCGAAGTTTCCGCGACAATTTAAAATGCCAGTAACAAAAGCATTGTTAATGGATGTAATTGATGGAGTAGAAAACTATATCCGGGATAAAAAATTACCCCCAATTTTTTATAACATTGAAACCAAAACGAATCCGATCACAGATAATATTTATCACCCGGCACCACAGGCATTTGTTGACATGTTGATGAAGATCATCAATGAAAAAGGAATTGGAGAACGGGTGATCATTCAATCTTTCGACTTCAGAACTTTGCAAATAATGCACCGTGATTATCCGAGCATAAAAACTGCCATGCTGATAGAGGACTACGATAAGAGATCGTTGCAGGAACAAATAAAAGCGTTGGGCTTTACACCAACTATCTATAGCCCCGCTCATGAGTTGGTAAACAAATCATTGGTTGATCAGTGCCACGAGTTACAGATAAAAGTAGTACCATGGACAATAAATAATAAAGCACGTATAGCCGAATTAAAAGCTTTAGGTGTTGATGGAATTATTACGGATTATCCTGACCTATTCAATAATGAACAATAATCTCAACCATCAATATTCGCTTGAATATGCCCGCCAATTAGATCAGCAGGATAGTCTTTATTCCTACCGCGAACAATTTTATGCACCCTATCTCAATAATAAAAGAGCTGTTTACTTTTTAGGTAACTCACTGGGACTGCAACCAAAAACTACCCAGGATGAAGTGATGAAAATAATGGAAGGCTGGGCCAACTTTGGCGTAGAAGGATTTTTCTTAGGTAAAGATCCATGGCTGCATCATCACAAACAGATCACACCATTGCTTACCGGCATCGTCGGAGCAAAAGAGGAAGAACTGGTGATAATGAATCACCTTACTGTCAACCTTCATTTGTTGATGATCTCTTTTTACCGGCCCACAAAAACACGGTATAAAATCATCTGCGAAGCAAAGGCGTTTCCATCCGATCAATATGCACTTCAATCACAGGTAAGGCTGCACGGATACGATCCAAAGGAAGCCATCGTTGAAGTGAATCCCAAAACCGGTACAGAACTAATAACAACACAGGATATCATTGACAGCATTGAAGAACATAAAGATGAGCTGGCATTGGTTTTATTTAGCGGAGTTAATTATTACAGCGGGCAGGTTTTCGATATTGCAGGTATAACAAAAGCAGCGCATGACGCAGGCGCTTATGTAGGCTTTGACCTGGCTCATGCAGCCGGTAATATTAACCTTCAATTGCATGATTGGAATGTTGATTTTGCATGCTGGTGTAATTACAAATATTTGAATAGCGGTCCGGGAGCAATTGCTGGTGCGTTTGTGCATGAACGTCACCTGGATGATGAGCGCCTTCCAAGGCTTGAAGGATGGTGGGGTAACAATGTGTCGAACCGCTTTGAGATGCAAAATAGTTTCACCTCCTCCCATACTGCTGAAAGTTGGAATATGAGCACGCCTCCCATTATGATGCTGGCTGCTCACAAAGCTGCGCTGCAGGTATTTGCTGACGCAGGATTTGAAACCCTGCTATCAAAAAGCAAACTGCTGAGTGAGTTTTTATTTTTTACACTTGATCATATTAATGAACCTGTCGAAAAATTCAGTATTATAACGCCCCGAAATAATAATGAACATGGTGCACAGGTTTCCATTTCTATTCACCACAACGCAAAAGCTGTTTTTGATACCTTGCTGCCATTGGGTATTTTTGCGGATTGGAGAGAACCGAATGTGATAAGAGTGGCGCCGGTTCCGCTTTATAATAGCTTTGAAGAAATATTTATTTTCGCTGATACGCTACGGCAGCTTTTAACTGATTGAGATGTACAAACTATCCTACTTTACAGAAGAAGATAACAACAAGGTGATCGAGTTTATGAAAGAGAATTCTTTTGCGGTCATCACTGGTTTTGGTGAGCAATATCCTGTTGTGTCGCATATTCCGTTATCTGTTGAATTAAATGAAGATGGCCGTTTGTTTCTATATGGTCACCTGATGAAGAATACAGATCACCACAAGGCATTTGAAAAAAACGAAAATGTACTGGTCATCTTTAATGGTCCACATACTTATATCAGCGCAAGCTGGTACAGCAATCCACAATCGGCCAGTACCTGGAACTATATGGCCGTGCATGCGAAAGGTAAAATAAAATTTACGGACGAAGAAGGCACTTATCGTGCGATAGAAGCAGTTACCAACAAATACGAAGGCACAGAATCTGCCAGTGCCTTTCATAAGATGCCAAAGGAATACATCATGAAAATGATAAAAGCTATTGTGGGTTTCAGCATTGAAATAGAGAGCTTCGAAAATGTATTTAAATTAAGCCAGAACCATTCAGCCGAAAATAAAAAAAGTATTGTCGATCATTTACAACAAAGAGGAGATTATCATTCTGATGCTATCGCAAAAGAAATGGAGAAGTTATAAGAGGTTGTATGTCCCGCATTACTCATTCTATTTACCATTTACCTTTACTCCATGACGAGGCAAACACTCATTGAACAAATACAAGCAAAAAAATCCTTTCTCTGTGTAGGTTTGGATACTGACTTTCTAAAAATACCAAAGCATCTGCAATCGCACCCTGATGCCATTTTTGAATTCAATAAACAGATCATTGATGCTACGAAAGATCTTTGCGTAAGCTATAAAATAAACACTGCTTTTTACGAAGCGATGGGATTAAAAGGCTGGACCACTATGGAAAAAACGGTGAACTATATTCCCGACACTCATTTTAAAATTGCGGATGCAAAACGTGGAGATATCGGCAATACGTCCAGCCAATACGCAAAAGCTTTTTTTGAAGAACTGAATTTTGATGCCATTACTGTAGCACCATACATGGGCGAAGATAGCGTGCGGCCGTTTTTAGAATATGAGGGAAAATGGGCCATCGTTTTAGGACTCACGAGTAATGCAGGTAGCAAAGATTTTGAACAGTTAAAAATAAAACCGGATAGCAAGGAGAATGCCGCAGAGTTTTTATATGAAAGGGTTTTACAAACGACCAGTAAGTGGGGCACTCCTGATAACCTGATGTTTGTTATTGGCGCTACCAAAGCAGCTGATCTTGTTGATGTCAGGAAAATAATTCCTGACCATTTTTTATTAGTTCCCGGCGTTGGCTTCCAGGGGGGAAGTTTATCGGAAGTTGCTACCTACGGTTTGAATAAAGATTGTGGTTTACTGGTAAATGCGAGCCGTGCTATTATTTATGCCGGCGAGGATGAAAATTTTACTAAAGAGGCTGCCGCTATTGCTGCGGAGTATCAACAGGAAATGGCTACTTATCTTTAGCGATAGTTGAATATTCGATATCATTGAAGACGCACTTAGATGAAAGCACATTCGTTTTTAAATTGCCGCTATCATTTTCTGACACAACAACTCAGCCCATTTAGCATACTCCTCGCCAGACGGATGCAATTTGTCCGGCGCAAGAAATTCATCTTTACTTCCATCCATTGATTGAACCGTGGTGATATCTACAAAACCCGTGTGGAAATATTCTGCTTCGGCCTGGCAAATAAAATTATACGTACTTATTTCCTTGCTGATTATTTTCCGATCCCTGTCTGCTGCAAAAGGAGTAACACTCCAATCGGGAATACTTAAGACGATTACTCTGCCGGCAATTTCGTTTGCCCGCTGAATTGCCCATTCCAACAGTAAGCGAAAATGTGTCCTGAATTCATCCACACTTCTGCTGCGAAATTGATTATTGACACCTACAAGCAAGCTGACAAAGTCATAAGAATTTAATAAGAACGTTTCATCAATGGCATGTTTCAATTCATCGGTGATCCAACCTGTAGTTGCAATGATTTCTGGTGCATGAAAATTATAACCCGCCTTGCGGAGCCACTGAACTGTTTGATATGGAAAGCTTTTTGCAAGACTCACCTGCTCACCAATGGTATAGCTATCGCCCAGGGCCAGGTATGAATATGCTTTCATAAAAGCGATGATTTTTGAACTATTAAATGATACTATGGGGCCGGCTTTTCCGGTTTACCATGAGTGAAACTTCCGATCGGCGAGCCATACCACGGAACAATATCTACAGCAAATAAACCTGCTGCAACTGCGGGATCACTCATTACAATCTTTTCTGCTTCTTCTTTGGTTTTACAATCGAAAATAAAAATGCCTCTCCATGTCAAATCATTTTTACCAAAAGGCCCGGCAACTTTCAATATGCCGTCATAATACAATCGATTGATGTTTGCCATGTGGCCCTGGAACAATTGTGCTCTTGTTGTACTGTCGAAATCCTGTTTAGGCCCTGTCTTTAAAAGGATGAACCAAAATTGTTCAATTTGATCCTCCGGCCTTTTTGGCTTATCATTTTGAGCAAAGCTCATTTTGCTCATTAGCAACAAACTACAGCTTAGAATAAGGAAGATCTTCATACGATTTGTTTTTTTATGTTTAAAGTTTCCCGGTCAGTGCGATGGTATATTAACCAGGATGCAAGAAATCATCTTGCGAATGTATTCTGCTGTTATAATTAAATCAAGGTACTTTTTGTTGATGGAACCAACAACATTTTATGCATGAAGCAAGAAACTTTATCTTTGAGGCGCTGCCATTCTGCTATAAAATTATTCAACCGTTACCCGTGCATTTCCAGCGTACCGGAATGTTGAAAATATTGTTGCCAAATGGTATGCAGTACAAGTGAGTGACACAACGATGCTGATGAATGATCATTGGTTCGTAACCAAAAAAATACAAAAAACTTATGGCTGCCAAAACAGATAATTTTCAATCTCCCGACTATTTCAATGTAGATGAATTATTGAGCGAAGAACATAAACTCGTGCGGGAGAGTGTACGCAATTATGTAAAGAAAGAAATCTCTCCGATTATTGAAGACTATGCACAGAGGGCAGAGTTTCCTCAACAAATAGTAAAGCAATTGGGTGATCTTGGCTGCTTTGGCCCAACTGTTCCTGAGCAATATGGCGGAGGCGGATTAGATTATATCAGCTATGGATTAATGATGCAGGAACTGGAACGGGGCGACAGCGGCGTACGCTCCACGGCCTCAGTACAGGGCAGCCTTGTAATGTTTCCCATTTATCAATATGGAAATGAGGAGCAACGTAATAAATACCTCCCCAAACTTGCCAGTGGTGAATGGCTGGGTTGCTTTGGATTAACAGAACCGAATCATGGCAGTGACCCGGGCGGCATGCTGACCAACATTAAACCGGATGGTGATCATGTAATTTTAAATGGCGCAAAAATGTGGATCAGCAATGCGCCATTTGCACAGGTAGCTGTAGTATGGGCAAGGGATGAAAATGGTGAAGTGCGAGGCATAATAGTTGAGCGGGGAATGGAAGGATTTTCGACGCCTACAACACATGGCAAATGGAGCCTGCGTGCAAGCGCCACCGGCGAACTTGTTTTTGACAATGTTAAAGTGCCAAAAGAAAATATTCTGCCGAATGTAAAAGGATTGAAAGGACCGCTTGGTTGTTTGACAAAAGCGAGATATGGTATAGCCTGGGGAGCCATCGGTGCCGCAATGGATTGCTATGATACGGCCTTGAACTATGCAAAAGAAAGGGTGCAGTTTGGGAGGCCAATTGCGGGATTTCAACTGCAACAAAAAAAGTTAGCCGAAATGGTTACAGAGATCACGAAGGCACAGCTTTTAAACTGGCGCCTGGGTGTATTAATGAACGAGGGAAAGGTAACCCCTCAACAGGTAAGTATGGCGAAAAGAAATGCTTGTGAAGTTGCAACGAATATAGCAAGGGATGCCCGCCAAATGTTGGGCGGAATGGGCATTACCGGGGAATACTCTATCATGCGCCACATGATGAACCTGGAAAGTGTAATAACTTATGAAGGTACGCATGATATTCATTTGCTGATAACGGGGATGGATGTTACGGGGTTGAATGCGTTTAAATAAACCGACCACGGCCCCCTGTCCCCCGAAGGGGGAACTTAGATTCGGTCATTATTTGGTATGCTCTGTCGCTTTTAATTTTAGTGGAGTCTGGTTTGTATTTCCAACGAGCGTCGGTTTGTCATTCACAATCCATGTTTCGTATATTTTTTTGATACTTCAAGATCACGGGCATTGTTCGTCATAAAAAACTATAAAGTATGAGTGACCAAAGTTCCCCCTTCAGGGGGCAGGGGGTTTCTGTTATCGGCGCCGGCACTATGGGTAATGGCATTGCGCATGTATTTGCGCAAGCTGGTTTTAAGGTGATGCTTGTTGATGTGAATGGGGATCAGCTTCAAAAGGCTATTGCTACTATTGCGAAAAATTTGAACCGCCAGGTGGCGAAGGAAACCATTACTGCTGAACAAAAAAATTCAGCACTCGCTAATATCACTACCTGCCAGGATATTGCTACCGGTGTAAAGGATGCCTCGCTGGTGATAGAAGCTGCCACTGAAAATGTAGATCTTAAATTATCCATCTTCAAACAACTGGATGCGGCTGCACCGGCAGCCTGCATACTCGCCACTAATACTTCTTCCATTTCTATTACCAAAATCGCTGCTGCTACCAAACGGCCCGAACTTGTTATTGGAATGCACTTTATGAATCCAGTTCCGGTAATGAAGTTGGTGGAAATAATTAACGGCTATGCTACTTCGAAGGAAGTGACCAATAACATTATTGAACTAAGCAAACAATTAGGAAAGATCCCTTGCGCTGTGAATGACTATCCCGGCTTTATTGCCAACCGCATCTTAATGCCGATGATCAATGAAGCGATCTACAGCCTGTACGAAAGTGTTGCAGGGGTGCAGGAAATTGATACAGTGATGAAGCTTGGTATGGCACATCCAATGGGTCCATTGCAACTCGCAGATTTTATTGGTCTTGATACCTGTCTCAGTATTTTAAAAGTGTTGCAGGATGGCTTTGGCAATCCCAAGTATGCGCCCTGTCCTTTGTTGGTAAATATGGTGATGGCCGGCAAATTGGGGGTAAAAAACGGAGAAGGATTTTATGTTTATACAGCGGGTAGTAAAGATATGAGTGTTGCAAAGCGCAATTAACCGCAGCTATTTCAAATTGCCACAAAAAAATTAATGCCACGAATGGACGAATGAGTACGAATAAAATACATTTTCTATTCGTGGCTTTATTCGTCCATTCGTAGTAAAAGATATTCGTAGTTTTATCCGTGTATTCGTGGTAAAAGATATTCGTGGTTTTATTCGTGCATTCGTGGCAAAAAGATATTCGTGGCTTTATTCGTGCATTCGCGGCAAAAGATATTCGTGGCTTTATTCGTGCATTCGCGGCAGAAGATATTCGTGGTTTTATTCGTGCATTCGTGGCAAAAGATATTCGTGGTTTTATTCGTGCATTCGCGGCAAATGATATTCTTGGCTTATTTCTGCATTCGCGACAAAAGATATTCGTTGGTTTTATTCGTGCATTCGTGGCAAAAGATATTTTATCATTCCTGGCAAAAAAATTAAAGGCTAAACTCAGGCGAGCGTTGCTTCCGCATGGCGCTCCGGTATATCTATATCGTCAAAGCCTTTATTATGCAGGCGTGATTTAAATGCCTGCTGCACCTCGTACTCTCCGTGCACCAAAAAAACTTTGCTTACCTGCTTCGGATTTTGACAGGCAAGGAACTGGCAAAGATCTTCGTAATCGCCATGCGCACTCATACTCCTGATGGCGCCGATCTCAGCATTTACCTCGTGATGTACACCATAAATATTTACTTCTTTTGCCCCTGCCATTAATTTTCCTCCTAACGATCTTGGCTCACAATAGCCAGTCATTAAAATAGTATTTCGGCTGTTTTCAATATTATTGCTGATATGATGTTTCACCCTTCCTGCATCCGCCATACCACTTGCTGAGATGATCACGAAGGGACCATTTTTGAAATTAAGCAGCTTCGATTCATCCACTGTTTTAATGTATTTCATTCCTTCAAAAGCGAAGGGATCGTTATCCGATTCCAACACTTTGCGAAGCGTTTTATTAAAGTTTTGCGGATAACGTTTTACTATCTCTGTGGCCTCCACGCTAAGCGGGCTGTCAACATAATACTCCACCGGCGGCAACCTTCTTTCTATATCTAATTGGTTGAGCGCATAAAGTATTTCCTGGGTACGGCCCACACTAAATGCAGGCATGATCAGCTTCCCTTTTTTCTGTATGCAAGCCTTTTCAACCCACTTCAAAATCTGGTCGAATGTGGTGGTATTTACATCATGCAGGCTGTTGCCGTAAGTAGATTCTAAAATGATATAATCGGCCTGCGAAAATTCAGCCGGAGATTTTAAGATCATATCATTATACCTGCCTACATCACCACTAAAGGTTAGTCTTTTAGTAGCACCGCCTTCCTTAATTTTTAAATGCACGGCAGCGCTGCCAATGATGTGCCCGGCATCTGTAAACTGCACATCAATATTTTCATCAATAGTAAACCACTGCTCATATTCCACCTGCACAAAACGGTCCAGTGCCGCAAATGCATCTTCGGTTTTGTATAACGGTTGCAGGTAGGGCATGCCCTCAGCGGCTCTTCTTTTGTTTTCGTATTTCACCTCGTTTTCCTGAATGCCCGCAGAGTCTTCCAATAGCACCCCCGTTAGTTCTTTTGTTGCCGGCGTGCAATAAATTTTTCCGCTGAATCCATCTTTCACCAGCTTTGGAATAAGGCCACTATGATCAATATGTGCATGCGATAAAATCAGGCAATCCACTTCCGATGGTTCAAATCCCCATTCCCGGTTCATGGCGTCTGTATCTTTTCCCATACCCTGGAACATGCCACAGTCAAGCAGGTATTTCTTGCCATTTTTCAAAGTGAGCAAATGCTTTGATCCGGTAACCGTTCTTGCTGCTCCGTGGAATGCTATTTTCATAAATTAGTTTTATTGGTGAGGTGATTCTATATAAGCTTTCGTTATTGCTAAAATAAATTGTTTTGTCCAGGCTTCAATCGTTAATGATCATCGTTGCGTCGCCCTCTTGTACTGAATCGCTTTGGGCAGCTTTTACCATTATTAATTAACAGTGTTACATTAGTGGATGCATCTATTTTTTGAGTTCGTTATTTTCAAAACTCACAAACTCATTCTCAACCAAACTCCGGGCTTGCAGCCCACCGAAGAATTGTTACTTCGTCCTTGCTTTAAAGGACCAGGTTATAAAAAACTCTGCTACCAATTCACCGTCCGTATTTATCCCGGTTGACTTTGCCCTTATGGCCCTGCCTTCACCCGTAGCTATTGCTTCTTCAATTGTGTTGTTAATTGCAGTCCCATCTTCGCAGGTAAAAATAGTGATCGCTGTTGCTTTCTTAAAATACTTCGCTTCTAATCCCACTACCAACATTGATACAGCGGGCTGTCGTTTATAGGTATGCAACAAACCTAACAAACCAGTGCCCATTTCTGCGGCCATTGCCAGGCATGCAAAATAAGTTGACTTGAAAGGATTTTGTGAAAACCATTTATACGGCACCGTTGTTACAGTCTTGTTTTCATCAATATATTTCACCCTTACTCCGCTAAAGAAAGCGCTGGGTAATTTACTAAATAAAAACATCCTGAATTTTACAGGATGGCGTACAAGCTGCAAGAATTTTAATTTGTTTGAATTGGTTGTATGCATGAAGAGAAAAGACGGTCAGCTTATTTTTGATAGTTTGTTGGATCAAGCGCAAGTGGCGTCCAGGCTTCTAAGAAGGCCTGCACCTTGTCTCTGTCGTAACTCTTCTTACCATTTTCAAGGTATTCGCTGTTCTGAGTATGAATGCGTTCACCTTTTGCATTCAAAATAATAAAGGCAGGAAAACCAAAACGCTGCGGATAACCAAACTTTGCAAATTGCTCTTTGTTCTCGTTCTCCTTACTGTAATTTAAATGATACCAAACAAAGGATGCATTGATAACGGAATCGATTTTCCTGTCTGCTTTACAAAACCTTGCAAATTCAATGCACCAACTACACCAGTTGCCACCAGCCTGTATCAGCACAAATTTATTTTCGGCTGCTGCTTTTTTTACAGCAGCTTCAATATCCTTCGCCGCATCGGCATCTGGATGATACAACTTGTTGTCCTGTGCAAATGCTACACAATAAACTGATGTGATAAGCAATGTAAAAATTATCTTTTTCATGGAAGTAAGTAAGCTGATAAATTTTGAATTGTGTGAGCCATTCTTCGATCAATATTGCTTTAATATATGAACACCCGAAATGAAATTAACCTATTTCAAAGGACGTTATGCGATATTCTGGTTGAAGGTTTTAATAGATTTTAGAACAGCACCTTTTGCAGCAGTCTCTTCTTCAATATCGTAATCATCCTGCAATCCCAGCCAAAACTTAGCCGAATTTCCAAAGTATTTACTTAGCCTTAATGCTGTGTCAGCAGTTATCCTGCGATTACCTTTAATAATTTCAGAGATTCTTGTCTGGGGAATTTCAATGTCTTTTGCAAGCTTGTATGCTGAAATTTCAAACGGGATAAGAAATTCCTCCGCAAGAATTTCTCCGGGATGAACATTTTGTAATTTTGCCATTTTAAATATTTTAATGATAGTCTATTATTTCAACCTCGGACGCATTTGCAGCACTCCATCTAAAAATTATGCGCCACTGATCATTAATCCGAATGCTGTAAAACTCTTTTAATTTACCCGCCAATTTTTCTAACCTGTTTGATGGAGGTATTCGTAGATCAATAAGATTAACCGAATTGTTTAACATTCTAAGTTTTCGTCTCCCTATTTTTTGAATTTCTTTCGGAAGGCTTTTCACGCTTACGCCATTCCATATTTTTTCGGTATCCGAATTGCCAAAAGAAATAATCATGATGTCGACTTAAGTTACTAACGCCAAAAGTAAGTATTCTGGGGTTGGCGGGCAAATTTGGTGTGAAGATGAAAGAAGGCTAAATAAGAACATTAAATTAATTCCGTTCTTTCTCCAATATCGTAAACTCCCTTGAAATGCTTGCGCCCGTTTCATCAACCAAAGTGATGATATGCTTACCAACAGAAGGACTTAATGCAACCTGGTGAAAGTTTTGAGTGGTAGCTATAAAACTGTCATCCAGGCTCCAGAATATTTTTGCACCCGCTCTTCGGTGAGCGGCCGTAAAAATGGTCTTTCCTTTTTCACCGTTTATCTCCAGTGGCACATAAATATTCGCATTCGGCTGCGGGTAAATAATTTCAATTGCTCTGCCTGTTTCCGAAAACTCACAACCTGTTTTAAATGCTGGCAATATTTTGTAATCTGCATTTCGTTGCTTGTAATAATATTCCATCGCCGGCGATAAAATGAACCAGCTTTTGTGCTGCATTGCGGAGGGGCTTTCACATTTTTCGTTTACCCGGTAAGTACCAGTTGCATCGAGGTTGATCATTTTATGATAGGGACACAACGGTGACCGTTCGCCAGTAGGCGGCATAAATAATGTATCCACATCCGGACAATCAATGTTAGCCCTGAAGCCACTTTGCCGGCACACCGGCAAATAAACATAATTAAAAACAGGCTTGGGAAAAAAGTGAACCGATGGCAACAAACGATAGATGTCAAACATAATAGGCGCCGCGGTTTGCACACCAATTAATCCAGGCCGTCCTTCTCCATCAGCATTGCCTACCCATACTGCCACTACGTATTTCGGAGTTACGCCAATAGCCCATCCATCCCTGAAACCAAAGCTGGTTCCCGTTTTCCACGCAATGGTTTGTGCCGCGGAAAATTGTTGCCACAAACCTTCTTCCCCCGGGCGCATTACCTCCTGCATGGCTTTGAAGGTAAACCATGTGGAGGTGGGGTCAAGCCCCCCCGCCCCTGAAGGGGAGCCTGGGGTGTTGGATTCCTTGGTGTCTTTTTTTTCTTTGTTGGTGTTTGTTGTATAATACTTTGGTGGGTGAAAGTCATCCTTGTTGCTTATGCCGTGATTTTTTTCCTGGTGATTTAGCGACCGGGCCATGGATGCATACACACCTGCGAGATCCCACATGGTTACTTCGCAGCCTCCGAGTATCAGGCTTAGCCCGTAAGTATCTGCGGATCGGTTGAGGGTTGTAATGCCACACTGCTGCAATGTTTCGTAAAAGCGCTGGTATTTATACTGCTGCAATAACTTTACAGCCGGAATATTAAGGCTTCTTGCCAGCGCTCTTGCGGCGGGCACAGCACCATCAAATCCCAGGTCGAAATTCTTTGGTGCGTAATTGCCAATCTGCATCGGTATATCGGGTATGATAGCATTTGGAAGGCTGAGCCCATCGCTCAGCATGGCAGCATAAAGAATGGGCTTTAAAGTGCTTCCCGGGCTCCGGCGTGCTGCAATGATATCCACATCGCTTTCCATCTCTTTGTTGCTGCGATCAGTAATATTACCCACATACGCAAGAGTATTTCCGGTCTCCACATCAAGCACCAATGCACAGGCATTATTGATTCCGTTTCCTTTCAAGATTGCATGGTGTTGCTGAATAATGGTTGCCACATTTTTTTGCAGTTCTCCATTGAGCGTTGTAGCAACCTTGGTTTCGCCGCCGGTTCTTTTATTTTCTATTTTGAATCGTTGTAACAAATGAGGTGCGTACTGTGGTAGTGGCAACGGAGCGCCAGGCAATGGTTCCATTTTAGCGAGATCGCCAGCTTGCTTATTCATCTTTCCCGCGGCCACAAGCTTGTCAAGCAAGGCGTTTCGTTTGATCAATAGAACATTTCGGTTTTTGCCCGGATGTACCAGCGATGGAGCATTGGGTAATACGGCCAATGCAGCCATTTCGCCCCAACTTAATTTATCGGGTCCTCTGCCAAAATATCTCCATGCCGCTGCATCCAAACCTACCACATTACTGCCGAATGGGGCATTGCTTGCATACAGGGCAAGTATCTCTCGTTTTGAATAACCACATTCAAGTCGCACCGCAAGTATACTTTCTTTTAGTTTATTCCAGAGACTGCGCTTATGATCATTTTTAGAGATCCGTATCACCTGCATATTGATGGTACTACCGCCCTGCACGATACCGGTATTCTTCACATTCTTAACAACTGCTCTTACAATGGCAATTGGATCAACACCGGGATGGTAGAAAAAGCGTTTGTCCTCAAACGTTGTAATACAATCAACAAACTTCTGAGGCACTTTGCGGTTGTAGGGAAAACGCCATTGACCATCTGCTGCGATTGTTGCATTCAGCAGGTTGCCATCTCTGTCTTCGATGATGTAACTGGTAGGTGAATTGAATAGCTGCTTGGGCAATGAAAACCAGAAAAAAATCATGGCAACAACAATTGTCGCCATAATTATTTTCTTTTTGACTGATAGTTTTTTAAACCGGGATGATATGTTTGAGAAGAAAGGTTTCATCTTATGATAAACCCTGCCGGTATTTGCATCTCCGGCAGGGATATACATTTAGTTAATGACTTCCACCCATTTACCATTTACGCCGGCAGAGATAGTATTATCGTACATCGCTTCGGTATAGGTGCCTGGCAAAAAGTAGCGGCCCAAATAGGATGCATTTAATTGAATATAATAGGTCAGCGTTTCATTTTCCCGGATATTGAAATAGGTATATACCCGGTCATCTCTTGTATCCTGGTAAGTGGAAGGTGACGATTTGAAAGCCCCCTCGCCGCCGATCATACGGGCATTCAATATCTCCCATCCGCTTGGGAAAATTTGAGTAAGCGCCATCTCGGTATAGTATCCTCTTTTACCCGGATTTTTAATCACCACTTTTGCAATGAAGTCTGTTCCCTGGCTAAGCTTGTTGATATCGATGGCTGTTCCGTTTTGTGACTGGTAACTTACGGCCATTATCAGTACGTTAGGGTTATTATTTACTTTCAAACTATCACCACTTAGCGGCTGCCCCTGTGTGATGAGCCTTACATATAAAGTATTCTGGCCTTTGTTAGTGACCACCACATTACTATTACCATTTTTAAATACGATCGGCACCTGCCGGATATAGGCCGCTGAATTAATGTCAACAGGCTTTCCGTCAATAGTACTGTTGGCAATTATTTTTTGACCAGATGGATTTTTACCGCAATACTTTGCAATAGCGATCAATGCGTATGCCGTAGTTTGTGTGCTATACCAATTATCGGCTGATAAACGTGCCGCAATAGTTGGCAATAGTTCAGCCGCTTTTGCCTTTCTGCCCATGATCGTTAATGTTTCCAATACCATTGCTTCATCTCGAAGATCTGAGCCGTAGGTTATTCCTGGGAAAGGCCTGGTTCCAAATGTTACCGGTAATCCACTGATAAGATCCAATGCAGTATTATCCTGTCCTGTTAATTTGTATGCCGCCGCCAGCCGCCATTTTGATTCTGGTGATAGATATTTAAATTCTTTCAGCCTATTCATTGCACCCAACTCGGGCGCTTTAGCCAATGCAAGCGTATATAATCGATAGGCCTGTGTGAGATCGCCGCCATAGAAATTTGACGAAGAAGGCGCCCAGCTATTTGCTTTATTCCGCTGATAGTTTTTCCATTGCTGCATAATATTATCTCCAACGAGGTATCCATTATTTTGCGCTTCCACTAAAAAGTGACCGGCATAGTTGCTGCCCCATTCATCGCTCACATTGTCACCCGGCCAGTAACCAAAACCACCATCACTGCGCTGAAAGTTTTGCATTTTCGCAATGCCCGCTTTTATATTTTTTTCTACCTGCGCCTTTTTATAATCATCCAGGTCTGTCAATTGATTTAATACAAGTTGAGGAAATACCGCAGAGGTTGTTTGCTCAATACATCCGTGCGGATATTGAATCAGATAATTCAATCGCTTTTGAAGGTTCATTGCCGGCACACTTGAAACTTCCATTACTGCTGTACTTGTTGCCGCTATCCCAATCGGTGAAGCGATCGTTTTCCATTGCTGACCAGGTGCAAGTATTATTTCACTCACGCTTGTTACTGCGGGGTTAGGATTTCGAATATCCAGTTCAATATCAAAACCTGCCTTTTCCCCAGCAGCAGTAGCCAGCAACTTTACTTTTCCAACACCAATATTTGGCCGCACAGCTACGTCAAAATAAACCATCTGTTCGCCTGTTTGAGAAAAGCTAACCGTTTGAGTAGAACTGCCAACAACCTGCAAATAAGGATTGGATTGCAATGTAACATTCACGTTCTTAATATTATTTTCCATCGCAAAAACGGTTACTGGCAATTTGATCTTTTCACCAGGACCTAAAACTCTCGGCATGGTTGCCAATAACATCAATGGCTTTTTCACAGCTATCGCTTTTTCTGCTATACCGTAGCTGCCTTCATGCGCCGCTACAACCATTGCCCTTACCGAACCGATATAAGAAGGGAGCGTAAAAGATTGTGTTTGTGTTTGACCTTTCTTTAAATGAAATGGTCCCAGGTATTTCACAACTGCCTTAAAACGATTGGCCGATTTTTGTTTAACAGGTCCGGCTTCATTATCACCACCAATTGTTAGAATGCGTTCGAGATCTCCGCCCCATGCGCCGATCACATAATCAAACATGTCAAAGCTTTTTACGCCAAGCGCTTCCCTTGCATAAAATGCATCGTGTGGATCGGGTGTTTTAAATCTTGTAAGGTCCAGCAAACCTTCATCCACAATTGCAACGGAATAAGTCATTTCTTTTCCCTGTTGTTCACTAACAGAAAAAGAAACCTGCTGCTCTGGCCTGATTGAATTGGGAATATTGATGACCGGTTTGAGTATGGTATTTTTGTCTTCCACAAAAATGGGAATTGATCCATACATCCTGATGGGTAGATCATTAATGGTTTGTGAATGAGGCTGCAACAAACTCACCGTTGCGTATACATTGGGAGCCATGTTCGCTTCCGCTTTAAATTTGACAACTGTTTGTCCCTGCACGGTTTCTTTCCAAAAAGATTGAATCACCTTGCTGCCGCTTTCCAGGCTAACCAATAGTCTTCCACCCTTACTGCTTGGAATATTCAACGCTATTTCATCCCCTACTCCATATTTTGTTTTGCTGCTTGTAAAGGCTAACATCGATGCTGCTGTCTGGTCACCATTTCCTTCACGGCTCTGCCAACCCGGTTCATCAATGTATAAGGTAGAACCCGTAATGTGCCCGCTCTTTAAATCTTTCACTAATACCAGGTAGCGTCCCCATTCATCTTCGGAAGTATGGAACTGCCATTGACCTTTACCATTGGTTAAATGAACTGTTTCCTTCTTAAGCAGTTTATTGTATTCATTCTGTGTAAAATTGCTCAGGTTATCTCCATTATCATCCCACCACCAACGCCATTGAATGCGGTAAAACTGCACTTCCACATCACTGTTACCAGTTACCAAACCTCCCTTTTTATCTACGTTTACAATTTGGGCGGTGTGTGTTTTCCCGGATAATAAAAAGTCAAATGGCTTTTCACCCTCTGGTAATTGTAATCCTACATAGCTGGAAAACGGGCTGTAAGGAATGGACATATTATCAATACTAAAAGCGCCACCCGGTTCAAATACTTTGATCACCAGGTTGGCATTTAACATGCCGGGTGCATTTTCATCAATGTTGAAAGCGGGCTTCAGGGCAGCATTGCCATCAGCATCCAACGTGCCATCGAAGATCGTTTTACTTTGAGTTGAATAGTCAGCAGTCGGGTTATCAAATTCGTATCCCGCAAACTTTGCAAAGCTTGTCTTCCTGGCACTTAACGATGCATCGATCTTAGCCTTCAAATTTTTACCTACAGCGCCAAACAACCATTTGGCATTGATATTTCCGGTGGTGCTGTTTATGTTATCCAATACCGGATCCTTTCCGAAGTCAACATTTATCTTTAATCGATTGGGCATTACCGTTTCAACCCTTATACGTTTTTCAAACCTGGCGCCACCAACTTTTACCACTGCGAGCCAGTTGCCTGTTGGTGATGCTGCTTCTGTATTTGTTTTAAAAAGGTAAAAGCCATCATCTGCATTGCTCTGCACAAGGTGCTGGTAAAGTTGTCCCTGTGGCGTGTACAGGTTAAATTCAACGGGATGATCCGGGGGCAATTTTTTTTCTTTGTCTTCAATGATACAATTGAGGTACATGGTATCACCCGGCCGCCATACGCCGCGTTCACCAAAGATGAACCCTTTGATGCCGTTCTTTACTTCTTCACCACTCACATCAAACCGGCTTAAAGCAAGCGAGCTGCCATCATCCAACTTCAGGTAACCTCTTTCATTTCCTTTTTTTGCAACGAGCAAAAATGGCTTGCGCTTGATGTCGATATTTACAAATCCATCACTCCCGCTTTTGGCACTATTGACGATGGCACGCTGGTAATCGAACACTTCAAGGGTTACACCATCCATCGGTTCGGTGGTAAGTATATTGCTTACTGCCACCATCAGTTTATTATCGTTTCCACGCTTGGCGGTAAGCCCGATATTGCTGGCTAAAATATTTCGTGTGGCCCACCGGTCTTTGTTATAGTATGATCCGCTGGCAGGGTCTTCACGCCTGTCCCAGTTATAACCGTAGGGATAATAGGTATCGTACCTGTTCCAGAAATCGTCATCATCATCAACCCCGTCCCTTGTATACGAATCATAATTGCCTTCGCTTTCTTCTTCATCACCGTCTTTTGCGGAAGTGTCTTTTGATTGATATAAAGAGTATTCGGGCCTAAAGCCAATGGTTACCCGGTAAATGGCGCCCTGCTCCGTTTTCAGGAACTTGTCTATGTCCAAAGAAAAGCGTTGGTGTTTATGAAGATCGAGTGCTTTATCATCATCGAGTTGCAAAGTTTTTTGTACGATTGGCTTTGCTACTCTTCTCAATTCACTATTACCTGCCAGGTCGTTTTCCTGCAAAAATTGTGGCACATTCGCTTCCAGAATTTTAATGATACTGATATCCACGGCCTTCAGGTTGATGGCTTCAAAAGGAAGCACGAGCCTGCCGGAGTTTGGAAGTATATTTCCTTTGCCGTGGATCTTTACACTGGGCAGTCTATTCTCAAAATTAATATTTGATGTGTACCCTTTTTGCAAAACATCGCCCCATGAATTTTTTATCCCGGTGTTGATATTAACGGTATAATTGCCATCCAGTTTTCCATTTGTAAACAGCTTAACCTCACTACCGGAAATGGTGTAAGAAATATCTGATTGATTGGTCATGGTGATCAGCCCGGTAAGGTCCTGGCCATTATCAATCGGGTCACTGAATTGAACAGATGCATATTGCTGAGCCTCGTTCATTGCAGTTACATCCAACACTTTGAAATCGCCTATAGCAGGTACAGCAATTTCTTTATCTCCAGTTACATCCATTTCCATCGGCTTGCCATTCCAACTAAGCTTTATCTTACTTGCAGATGTTTTCCTGTCGATATCAGTGATCGTAAAGTCATGCAATTTAGCCGCATCATTGTGTTGCCAGCTTAGCTTTAGCGTTCTGCTATCCTGCGTTGCCGTGAGTAAGGTTTCTACCTTAGCTGACTGCTCAATATCAGCGGTTTCCAATTCACCGTTTAATGTCATTTTATTTTTGACCGTGGCGCTGCGCAAACCATAATCCATCACCTTAAATGATGGCTTAACAGTTTTTATATTGAAACGCAATTCAGAAAATTTACCAGGCACTTTCGTTACTTTTCCCAGGTTAAAATTTACTTCATATATCTTATCAGTTGCAAGCCATTTCTCAGGTTTGAATTCAATGGTGCTGGCATTTAACCAATAAGCTTTTCCTTTTACAGATGGAGAAAATTCAAACAAGGTTTCCTTCACCTCTTCACCCACTGTATGGGTTGTACTTGCATTCGAGGCCAGGCGAATGCTGATGGCACTTGCCTTTGAAACAACACCCGTAGTGTATGCATCAATGTACTGGCTGAAAGCGGGATCTACTTCGACCCACTTTTCTTTTTTGTTACAGGAGGAAAAGGCAAACAAGAGAAGGCATAAAATTGCTGCGCTAAAAGTTACACTGAACTTTTCAGCAGGTTGAACACGGTCGGGGTCCATATAAATTTTTGTATTTGTTTGTTCAGTACAACCAGGACGATCGTACTGCGGCAGGCCGGGTATAAAGCGGGATGACGATGTAAATGTTATAAGAAAATTTGAATTGTACAACAGCGTTCGATCTAAATATTGTTAAATGTAATATAAAGAAAAAGCCGGGCAAATACCGCCTGGCTTTAAAAATTTTTGACACAATCGGGCAAACAATAAATCATTTTACAGAGCCCGTTTATCTTTCAAATTCAATTTGTACAAAACCCTGATCGCTATAGATCAGTTCGAAGAGTAATGCCATAAGTTTTGGGATTGCCTAAATGGGTAGCTCCAAAATCATACGCATAAGCCACGTATTTTCGATTAGTTAAATTTCTTCCCCAAAACATTATTTGAAAATGTTTTGCAGCAATACCAAACCGGGTATTTAATAAATTATAGGGCGACTGGCGAATATTATTAGCCAGGTCAAAGTATTGCCTGCCGAGGTAAAACCATTCACCACCGGCAAGTAATTTTAGTGATTGAGATTGATTGAGCGGTATGCTGTATTGCAGTGCCATCATGGAAGTAAGATCAGGCGTGTACACCTGGTGGTTACCATTAAGGTCGGCAGCCTGTCCATTTTGCGGGATCTTCAATGACTTATAAACCGCATCGGTGTAGCCTACATTATAAACAACTTCAAGACCTTTCAAAATGGTGGCATTCAATTCTGCATCAAAACCTTTGCTGCTTAATTTACCGGCATTTTTTGTAACCGTAATTGCTTGCGGTAACACAAGCGTAGGAACCTGCGCATTGGTGATGATCGAATAAAAAACCGAAACATTGAAACGCAACTGGTTATTGAATAAAAGATTTTTTGAACCTATTTCAAAGTTGTTGCTGTACTCTGGTTTGTAAGCATACAATGGTGGTTGCGAAGGATCAGGCGATAGTTGCGTTAAGCCGCCGGTGCGGTATCCACGACTGTATGTCGCATACAAGTTGCTGTTTTTTTCTACATGATAAGCGATGCTAACCATTGGTGAAAAAGCACTGTACGATGCAGTGCCAGATGTATCTGGCTGCGTTTGAAATACAGGTGTAGGCGAGGCGTCCGGCTGGTACTCTCCTAATACATTTTCGGTTGAATGTTGATAGTCGTAACGGAGGCCCGCTTTGATATCCACCTTGTCAGAAATCGAATAAGTGGCCTGGCCGAATAATGCGCCTCCTGCATTTTTTACTGTTGATGTATTGATGATCGTATAATCGATATCAGGCGATCCAACCAATTGTGCATCTTTACCAAAATGAGTTCCTTGCTTGTTGGGTGATTTTTGATAAAACAAATAAGCGCCTGTAAGCCATTGCCATTTTGAATTGATAGACGCCGGAGAAGTGAATTTAAATTCTTGAGTAAGCACTTTCACTTTGTTCCATTCACCACCATAATTGTTGACGATGGTGATGCCATCGATGGGAGAAAAATCTCCGTCAAGCGGAACTTCATAAAACCTGCGGTTAGACTGGTATGCTGACTGAGAGGTGAAGTTAAATTTCTGTCCTGTGTAGTTTACGGATAAAGAACTGTTGAACGTTTTATCATTCATTTCTGAGGTTGCATTTTGATTCACTTTGAATGGATTGGAAAATGCATCGTCCTTGCTCGAAGCCAACGAAAATGGACCATGATTCAATGCGGCAAGGTGTTTGGCATTAAGCGTAGCATTCCATTTTGAATTGATCAAATACTTTAGGTAATAATTTCCTCCAATTGAATGCTGCCGATCAAAATTTGTATTGTTATATTCATTTTTATAGAAGCCATTAAAGCCATCATATAGCCCAGCGATGCCAATGAATAATTTGTTTTTTATCAATGGTGTTCGAACGCCTGTGGTATATCGTTGCGCTCCATAGTTGCCAACATTTATTTCAGCAAATGCATCTGTTTTATTTGTCGGCTGTTTGGTAATAATATTGATCACGCCACCCATAGCATTTCTACCATACAATGTGCCCTGCGGTCCACGCAAGACTTCTATGCTTGCCACATCAAACAACTGCGGAATATAAGTGTCGAGCGTAAATTGATTTACTCCGTCAATGGTGGTAGTAACTGCCGGATCATAGGAAGTAGAAACGATGCCACGAACTGACGTCACATTTCGTCCATCACCGGGGCCGCCTGAATATAGGTTTGGAATAATAGCGGTGAGCTCTTCGGCTCTCCATAAGCGGTAGTCTTTAATATTTTTTTCTGAAAGCGCAGTAATGCTGAAGGGTACAGATTGTATATCGGTCTCCTTTTTTTCACCCGATACAACCACTGCATCCAGTTGCCTGATGTCCTCTTTCAATTGAAATGATAATGAACGATCATCGCTTTTTGCAACACTAATATTTTCATTTACAGAAGTGTACCCCACAGCAGAAATTGCCGCAGTGTATTTACCGGTATAAACATTTTGCATACTAAAATTTCCTTCAACATTCGTTACACTAAAAATGCTGGTATTTAATAAATGTACGGTGGCGCCTTCAACTGGTTTGTTCTTTGAATCAGTGATCTTTCCCTGGATGTTTACCGTGCTTTGAGTGTAAGAAGTGAGGGAGCTAATTATCAGGAAAATAAATAGAAATGTCTTGTTCATTTTTTTAATAGAATTTAAGTTAAGTGCAGTTCAAGGCTATCAAATTCAACCTAAGTGAAAACTTTTACACGCCTTATTTTGCGTTGTCAAAATTAGTGATCTTCCAATTGTTTCTTCATGCAAACCCTGCAATAATGAGAATTTAATATAGAAGAACTTATCAAAAAAATTGCGGAGCAAACCCCGCAATTTGTAATTTATAAAACCTGGTTTCTTAGCAAGTCTTCAAACACATCTCTCTTTCTGATAAGTTTCGGCTTACCATCTATTACCAAAACTTCCGCAGGCTTTAATCTTGAATTAAAATTGGAAGACATTTCAAAGCCATAAGCACCCGCGTTATGGAAAACCAAATAATCTCCTTCTCTTACTTCATGCAATTTTCTATCCCACGCAAATGTATCCGTCTCACAGATGTTACCTACCACATTATAGATTCTTTCCGCCCCTTTTGGATTGCTAATATTTTCTATGTGATGATAAGCCTCATACATCATTGGGCGTATTAAATGGTTGAAACCGCTGTTAACTCCCGCAAAAACCGCCGCCGGCGTTTGTTTGATCACATTTGTTTTCACTACAAAGTAACCACACTGGCTCACCATGTATTTGCCGGGCTCAAACCATACCTGTAATTTTTTTCCAGTTTCTTTTTCAAATTCAATGAACGCCTGTGAAACTTTTTTCCCAAGATCATTGATATCTGTTTCTGCATCGCCGTGCTGG
>JBDSAP010000105.1:0-4574 GCA_039922055.1 Ferruginibacter sp. | reverse complement strand
GCTGGTGATATCAAAGACTTTGAGAAACATTTTAAGCTGATGCCGATGCCGCAGAAGATCGAGTTATTAGAGGGGCGTGGGCTTACCGCTTCATCTCTCCGCTCTTTATTTTTACAAGGCACATCAACGAGGCCCGTATTGAATGGTCTATTGGCTAATTTACCACTATCGCAAAAAGCCGGTACCGGCGTATTGGTTTTAAAAATTTCAACAGATAAGAATATACCATTATCAGGAGAAGGATATGTTATTGAACTCAGGAACAACCAGGTAATGATCACCGCAAGAAGCCAGGCCGGTTTGTTCTATGGTGGCCAAACATTGCTGCAATTATTGGAAGATGCGCAAGACCAGCAGATCAGCATTCCAGCTTGCAGAATTACTGATTATCCTGATGTTGATTACCGGGCTATCCATCTCGATCTAAAGCATCATGTTGATGCAGGCAACTACTATTATCAAATGATAGACCGGCTCGCTGCAATTAAAATAAATGCGGTGATCATAGAATTTGAAGATAAGCTTCGGTATCGCAAAGCGCCCATAGTTGCTGCCGGCAACGCCATCTCTGTGGATGAATTTATTATCCTCAGCAAGTATGCTAAAGAACGTAATATAGAGATCAGTCCGTTGATACAGGGGCTTGGCCATGCAGAGTTTATTTTAAAACATCAGCGGTATGCAAACCTTCGTGATACCATCACTTCTGATTGGTCATTTGACCCCATGAAACCGGAGACTTATGAGTTGCAATTTTCTTTGTATGAAGATGCTATAGCCGCCACTCCTTATGGAAAATATTTGCACGTGGGAGGAGATGAAGTGGGTCATTTGGGGATGTCTGAATTATCAAAAAAATCAGGACTGACACCGCTTCAATTACAAATGCGGTGGTTAACGAAAGTTTCAGAATTTGCTATAAAGCACAACCGTATTCCAATTTTTTGGGACGATATGGTTTTTAAATTGTCTGATCTTTACCGGTCAACATGGGATCCCGAATTACCTGCACAACAGGTAAAAGATGCGTGGGCAAAAAATGAACAAAAGCTTGAACAAAATATATCTCTTTTCCCGAAGGAATGTGTTTATATGCGATGGAATTATGATGCGCCCGATATACCCGGAAATCACAAGGCGCTTGATTGGTATAAGTCGCACAACTTAAAAGTGATGGCTGCCACGGCGGCTCAAACCATGTGGCCGATGCTTCCACGAGAACACTCAAACTTTCAACCCATCAAAGATTTTTCGAGAATAACTGCACAAAAGAAACTGGATGGGATTTTATGTACTTCCTGGGATGATTGTTCTCCGCATCATGAAACGCTATGGCGTGGTTTTTACGATTTTGGTTTTTTCAGTTGGCATTATATTGATGCAAAAGTGGCTGATGTGCATGCAATGTTTCGTCACCGTTTTTATGCCCCTACCCTTGCGGCTTCATCATTTGATTTCCAGGATCAGTTGGAAAGAGCGTTGGTATTTTGGGAGACCGCTTTAATAAACAAAGGAGATAGAAATAATTATCACAAGGAAATCGATCTGATAGCATTGCCAGAACAGACTGGTACAGGTAAATGGAGCAATGATTATAATGCGAAACTTGAACAAGCGAAAGAAGAAGTGGAACGCTACGACTCGATCAGGAATCAATTACAAAAAGCAATTCAATTAACTATAAGAAATGAATATGCTTTGTCAATGTTTAACCAAATCAACGAGCTGCAAATATATCCTGCAAAACTTTTATTGCTATTGGAAAAATATGATAAGGCCCCATCAGCCAATCGTGAATTAGTTAAACAGGAATTGGAAAAATTGGTAAAAAGTTTTGAAGAAATAAGAAAGAACTATGAAGAGGTGTTTTCACAAACAAGGGTATTAAATAACCCGGGAGATTACGTAACTGACCAAAACCAACACGAGCATCTTGCCAATGGCACCAACAATAGCGACTGGATGTTCTTTTATGAATTGGCTATGAATAAAAAGATCAACGATTGGCTTTCTAAATAATTAAGAATAAAATTCTTGCGTGGAGAATAATTAATTCTTTGAAGCCTTTGAGCACGCAGGTTCCAAAGCCCCTCTCCTTCGGAGAGGGGTTGGGGTGAGGTCACAGAATAAACTTTAAGGAAGCTAATAATCTAAATATTAACAACCCATCCAATGCGCTTCAACCATCTTTTATTGGGTTCCCAAAGAATAGCAGCGTTTGTTGTTCTTTCAATCATATCCTGCAAGTCAGCTACCGAAAATAAATTCACCTCTTGGGAGATCTATGGCGGAACAAAAGAAATGACCCGTTATTCTTCGCTTACGCAGATAGATACTAATAATGTTTCGCAATTACAAGTTGCATGGATTTACAATAGTGGTGATGCAGATACCTTTCATCATTCACAGATTCAATGCAATCCAATCATCATTGACGGAACTTTATATGGCGTAAATCCGATGATGAAATTATTTGCCACTGATGCAGCAACAGGCAAACAGCAGTGGGTATTTGACCCGAATAGTAAAACTGCTTTTGACAGTGATCCCACGTCCCTGCACATAATGATCAACAGCCGCGGCGTTTGTTACTGGGCAGATGGCAAAGATGATAAGCGCATTTTCTTTACAGCAGGATCAAATACCTATGCTATCAACGCCACAACAGGCAAAGCCATTCCATCGTTTGGGAACAACGGTTCTATTGATCTGCATGAGGGACTTGGCAGGGACGTGAAAGATCTTTTTGTCGTGAACAGTTCGCCGGGAATGATCTATAAAAATCTGCTGGTTCTTGGTGCAAGAGTAGATGAAGCAACGCCTGCTGCACCAGGCCACATTCGTGCTTATGATGTGCTAACTGGAAAGCTACAATGGATATTTCATACCATCCCTCAGCCCGGTGAATACGGCTTTGATACCTGGGAGGATAGTACCGCTTATAAATTTATTGGTGGTGCAAATGCATGGAGTGGCTTTTCTTTGGATGAAACAAGAGGGACGATATTTGTCTCAACCGGTTCTGCCTCTTACGATTTTTATGGAGGCAAGCGCAAGGGTTCAAACCTTTTTGCCAATTGTGTGATCGCTTTGGATGCAGCAACTGGCAAACGTAAATGGCACTACCAATTGGTGCACCACGATGTGTGGGACAAGGATCTTCCATCGCCGCCAGCTTTGATTACTGTCAACCACGACGGAAAAAATATTGATGCCGTTGCACAAACTACCAAGAACGGATGGCTGTATGTTTTTGACAGAGAAACAGGCAAGCCGCTTTTTGATATTGAGGAAGTAGCAGTAGACACGGTGACTGAACTGTCAGGAGAAAAACTTTGGCCAACACAGCCGATCCCAAAAAAACCTGCTGCTTTTGCTCGCCAGACCTTAACTGTTAATGATATCAACCCCTACCTTCCTGCTAACGTAATCGACAGTTTGAAAAAAGAACTACAAGGCTACCATTATGGAAAGGTGTATATCCCGCCTGGCAAACAGACTTCCATTGTTTTACCAGGCTATAGCGGCGGCGCTGAGTGGGGCGGACCTGCATTCGATCCGCAAACAAACATCTTGTATGTAAATACGAATGAAAATGCCTGCCTGATGCAAATGCTGGATAATAACAATGGCGGCGCATCCAAAGAAACCAATCTACTTGCCGGTCAACGACTGTATAAACAGCACTGTATGAGTTGCCACGGTGAAGAGCGAAAAGGAACAGGCGCTTATCCATCACTAATAAATATTCAAACAAAATATTCATCCGCAGATTTCAACACATTGTTAAACAGCGGGCGCCGGATGATGCCTGCATTTAAACAATTAGCCGAAGAAGAAAAGAGCGCTATCGCATCCTTTATTCTTAGCCTTCAGAAAGAACAATCGCAAAATTTTATTGCATCAAAGAAATCGATTGATAGTAACAATATCCTGCCTTATAGATTGAAAGGTTATACAAGGTTTTTAAGCCCGGACGGTTATCCTGCTATTACTCCACCTTGGGGAACAATGAATGCTATCAATTTAAATACCGGCGAATTGCTATGGCAAATTCCACTGGGAGAGTATCAAGAATTGAAAGCAAAAGGAATTCCGGCGACAGGAATTGAAAACTATGGAGGGCCTGTTGTAACCGCAGGCGGACTCTTATTCATTGCAGCAACACGTGACGGTAAAATGAGGGCCATCAATAAAAGAACAGGTAAGATATTGTGGGAGCATACACTGCCGGCGGCGGGCTTTGCCACGCCATCAGTCTATGAATTGAATGGCAAACAATATTTAGTAATTGCGTGTGGCGGCGGCAAGTGGAATTTAAAGTCGTCCGATGCGTATGTAGCTTTTTCGCTGCCCGATAAAAATTAGAAAAACAAAAAAGAAGCACTAAAAAATGATCTACAAAAAACGATTCATAGTACTAACTGGTTGTCTATTCGCCGGTTTATTTTCTTTCGCTCAACAGAAATCAACAATCAAAGAATATAAAAAGGTTTTTAAAACCTATCCTTTTTCTGATCCTGATCCCGTACCTGAGTTTGGTAAGATCTATCCTTACTATCGCTTTGATGGAT
>JBDSAP010000104.1:0-4569 GCA_039922055.1 Ferruginibacter sp. | reverse complement strand
ACGTTTCGAGAAGTATCAAAGATGAGATACGCACCAACCTTATCAGCAAAATAAAGGCGAAGGAAAATACATTTCCCGGAATTTTAGGATACGAGGATTCTGTAATACCTGATACGGAAAGGGCATTATTGTCACGCCATAATATTTTATTCCTGGGCCTTCGTGGCCAGGCGAAAACGAGGATGGCAAGGCAGATGACAATGCTGCTGGACGAATACATCCCGGTGGTAGCGGGCAGCGAGATCAATGACGATCCTTTGCAGCCAATATCACGATATGCAGTAGACCTTATTGAAAAACATGGCAATGATACGCCGATCGATTGGTTGCACCGCAGCCAGCGTTATGGTGAAAAATTAGCTACTCCCGATGTGAGCGTTGCTGACCTTATCGGTGATATTGATCCAATTAAGGCAGCAAATTTAAAATTGAGTTTTGCAGATGAAAGAGTGTTGCATTATGGCATTATACCACGCAGCAACCGGAGCATTTTTGTGATCAACGAATTGCCCGATCTGCAAGCAAGGATACAAGTTTCTCTCTTTAATATTTTAGAAGAAGGTGACTTGCAGATACGTGGATTTAAACTGCGTTTGCCGCTGGACGTTATGTTTGTGTTTACTGCCAATCCTGAAGATTACACAAACAGGGGAAGCATAGTTACGCCGCTAAAGGATAGGATCGAAAGCCAGATATTAACACACTATCCAAAGTCGGTAGAAACATCGCTTGCGATCACCGAACAGGAAGCAAATATTTATCCTGAACAACTCGATAAGGTGAAGATCAGCGATCTTGTAAAACGCCTGATAGAGCAGGTCTCCTTCGAAGCAAGGGGCAGCGAATTTGTTGATAAGAAAAGTGGTGTGAGCGCAAGGCTTACCATTGCTGCTTACGAAAATGCAGTGAGCGCAGCCGAGCGCCGGGCCATCATCAATAATGAAAAGGAAACACAGGTTTGGATCAGCGATCTTGTTGGTATTATTCCTTCGATTACGGGCAAAATAGAACTGGTGTATGAAGGCGAACAGGAAGGCCCTTACCAGGTTGCATTTAATTTGTTGGAAAAAGCAACCCGTACTTTATTCAATCAATATTTTCCGAACCCTGATACGCTGAAAAAGAAAAGAGGTAAAGAAAATACACCGGAAGAAAACCCTTACCGGTCTATCACACGCTGGTTTGATGGCGGGAACAGACTGGATATATTGTTTGAATTAAAAGATGCAGAAAAAGTGCAGCTACTATATAAAGTAGATGGCTTATATGCCCTGGTAAAAAAACATTTCAAAACCGGCAACGAGAAAGAAAATGCACTGCTGATGGAATTTGTATTACACGGTTTATCTGCCTATTCTTTGATCAGTAAAAAGGTGGTGGACGGAAAGATCGAATTTAAAGACCTGATGGGCAGCATGCTTAATATGGGCGCTCAATCTTTTACCGAGGATGATTTTAACGACAATGATTTTAATTAAGTGATAATAAAATTTACACCTTTTGAAAAGGAGTAAACTTTTATTTAATATTCACTTCCCTCTCCAGCGTTACGCCGAATTTTTCCTGTATGCTTATTAATATTTCTTCGCTTAACGCATAAATTTCATCTCCCTTTGCATTGCCATAATTTACCAGTACCAGCGCCTGCTTTGCATGACATCCTGCGTCGCCCTTACGATATCCTTTCCAGCCGGCCTGCTCGATTAGCCAGCCCGCAGCGAGTTTAATTTTTCCATTCAGAACAGGGTATCCTACAATTGCTGGGAAGCGTTCTTTCAACGATTCGAAAAAACTTTTATCAACTTCAGGATTTTTAAAAAAGCTACCTGCGTTTCCTATTACCGCCGGATCAGGCAGTTTGCTACGGCGAATATTTATAACTGCCTGCGATATGGCTTGTATACTTAATTCTTTCACTCCCATTGCTTCGAGTTCTTGTTCAATTGCTCCATACGATGTGTTGAACTTCGGTTTCTTATTCAACCGGAAACTAACATTCATAATAACAAACCGGTTGCGATATCTTCTTTTGAATACACTTTCTCTATATCCAAATTCACACTGCGCAAGGTTAAAAGTAACGAGGCTTTTTTCGTAGAGGTCAAAGGCTTCCAGCTCATAAAAAACATCTTTTATTTCCACTCCGTAAGCGCCAATATTTTGCATGGGTGAAGCGCCGGTATTACCCGGTATCAGCGAAAGATTTTCCATACCGGGCCAGTTATTATCAATAGCAACCATTACTAACTGGTGCCAGTTAACACCAGCCCCCGCTTTGATGTACACATGTTCATCATCTTCATTTATTTTTTCAATACCGGGTATATTATTTTTCAAAACCAATCCTTCATAGTTCTTTGTGAATAAAATATTGCTGCCTCCGCCCAGGATCATTGGAGGGGCTGCATACACCTTGGAAATTTGTTCCCCATACGCAAGCAGCTCGCTAAGTTCCTCTTTATTTTCAAACACCGAAAATGCTGCTGCTATGGCATCAATACCAAAGCTGTTATATTTTTTAAGCGAATAGTCTTTCTTTATTTCCATGTATTCTTTAAACAACTTTATTTACTACTGATAATGATCTCTCATAATTATTTTTTCACAACTGCAATATTATTCTTTCAGTTTTTTGAGCCAGGCATTTATTTTTCATAGCGGCACCGTTGCGTCGCACACTTGTACTTTTAAAGCTTTGTGGATCAACATCCACCAACACTAATTTGCATCCACATCAATTACCATCACTACACTTTTAAATTGCTTTTCAACCAGCAATAAATTGAACTGGCTGCGGATCACCTTTTTGTACTGCTGTATTAGTTTCATATCCAAAGGAAGCTTGATGAGAAGTTCCATTAAATATTGATTCCTTATGCGATTTACAATAGGTGCGGCAGGTCCTATTACAAAATTGTGCAGATCTTTTTGTAAAGCGGCACTTAGTTTATAAGCCGCCTCATCTACTGTTTCTTTTATTTTATGCTTCAATGTAATTTGAATGATGCGACTAAAAGGCGGATAAAAAAACTGCTGCCGATTGATCAATTCAAACTCGTACATTTTTTTATAATCATGCAGCTGAACAAATTTTAAAACAGGATGATTCAAGTGCGAAGCCTGTATCATCACCTTACCTTGTTCATCTTTTCGGCCGGCCCTGCCGCTCACCTGCTCCATCAGTTGAAATGCACGCTCATTCACACGGAAATCCGCAAAGCTCAGTAATCCATCTGCATCTAATATTCCTACAAGGCTCACCTTTTCAAAGTCTAATCCTTTTACAACCATTTGCGTTCCCACTAAAACGTCTATACGTTGCTGCTCAAATAATTTTATAAGATTATCGTGGGCTGTCTTTCCTTTAACTGCATCAATATCCATCCGGGCAACTTTCAATTTTGGAAATTCATTCTCTATCATCTCTTCTATCTTCTCCGTCCCAAAATTTTTCTCCGTCCAATTTACATTTCCACAAGCGGGGCACTCAACGATCTTTGGATAAGTAGTACCGCAATAATGGCAATGCAACTTGTTTGAATATTTGTGCAATGTTAATGTCACATCACAATTTTTGCATTGCGGCAGGTAGCCACAGGTACCACAAATAAGATACGGAGCATACCCTCTCCTGTTTTGAAATAATATCACCTGCCTGCCCCGCTCAACAGTTTCATTAACAGCTGCTTTCAATTGTGGTGACAACATCACTTTGCCTTTTTGCGCAACTGTACGGGTATCAATTATTTCAATCTCCGGCAATTGAATGTTGCCATATCTCTCATTCAATTCAACAAGCCCATACTTGGCCCTTTGCGCATTGTAGTAAGTTTCAATAGAAGGCGTGGCGCTTCCCAATAATACCTTTGCATTAAACAGTGACGCATAAAATACGGCAGTGTCTCTTGCATTGTATCGTGGAGCCGGATCCTGTTGCTTAAAGGACGTATCATGTTCTTCATCTACAATTATCAACCCAAGGTTCTTGAAGGGCAGCAGCAAGGCGCTTCTTGCACCAAGCACAATTCTTGTCTCGCCTGTTTTTATTTTATTCCACAATTCAACCCGTTCATTATTACTGAACTTAGAATGATAAATAGCAATGTGACCGCCGAAATGTATTTGCAGCCTGCGGATCATTTGTGCAGTAAGCGCTATTTCGGGCAATAGATATAATACCTGAAGACCCTGCTTATGATATGCTTCTATCAGCTTGATATAAACCTGGGTTTTGCCACTACTTGTTACTCCGTGCAGCAAACAAACATTCCTATCTTCAAAACTTTTTTCAACTTGCTGCAAAGCGACTTGCTGTGCAGGACTCAATTCGAAATTGACCTCCGTTAACTTCGGCAATGTCTTTACACGATCAACATTTCGCTTGCTTACCAGCAATACACCTTTATCCGTAAGTCCTTTTAGCTGTGCAACGGAAGCTCCAGATTTTTTTAAAAGTGTTGTTTGTAAAACTTCGCCTTCAGTTTTTAATAAATGCAAATAGCCTAACAATAATTCCATCTGCTTGGGCGCATTCGGCCAATTGTTCAATAACTCACTTAAGGCGGTATC
>JBDSAP010000103.1:0-9314 GCA_039922055.1 Ferruginibacter sp. | reverse complement strand
ACCAACTGTAGTAGTTTAGGTAACCTGTTTAATTTTATTCCTGCATATTTTTCTTCGGTGGCGCCAAAGCTACTGTAAAAAAAAGCCAGGTTACGTATATCACTTCCTTCAAAATCCAGGATAAGATTTTTACCTGCATAGTCTTTGATGAACGCATCTATCAAGGCATGTGAAGCGCCAATGGTTCTGCCATTCGGATGATTGCCTACCAGTATATAATATAACCTGTTGTGCGAAAGAAAGAGTGCGCAGGAGGCAACCAACTGATCAGCGGATGTATAAATTCCGTAAGTGATTGCCTGTTGCTTTGCTGATAATTGTTGGCATAGTTTTTTAAAATTTTTGAAATCTTCTTGTGTAACGGGTGAAAATGTTTTAGACTGTTCCTGCGCTAGGCTAATCACTTCATCGATACCAACGTTTTTTTTTGTGATGCATTTTAGCTGAAGACATTTTTTAATATTCCGCTTAATATTATCCCCGTAAGCTGCATAGATAACTTCGTATGGTTTGTTGAGATCAAGCACATAGTTTGTCCGTTGATAAAGCTCAAAATTTTTTAACTGAAAATAATTTCCATGATTCAGGTAAATATCCCAGTACTTAAATTTTGCCGGAATTGCGGCTAAAAAATCTTCCAGGATAGAAGCCGAAATATTATTGCCAAATACACCAAGGCAGGCGGTAAAGAAAGGTTGGTATAAATAATAGATACCATATTTTCTTTTAAAAGTAAGTGGCATCACTGCTTCGTAATCGTTCAATATTAATGCATCCCAATTTTTTGACATTGTGTCAAGGTAAATGGAGCCGCCATATATTAATCCATTAGCGGCAGCATCTATGCATGCATCCCACTTGGCTTTATCAATGTGGTGGTATGGTGTATAATGAATGGGCACTTTTAAAAAGCAAACTGTGGGAAAAGCTTTTTTAATTCGAGGTTTTGAAGGTCGATGCTGAAGGTTATTTTTTTACTGAACTTATTTGCCTCAGCATCAGTTTTTAAATACTCTTTAAATGCACTACTATAAATGATCGGTGCATAAATATTCAGTACATTTTTAAAGAGCGATATTTGCAATCCGCCAACATACAGAAACTTCGATTGGGTGGCATTTTTATCCCATGCTTCTGCATAAGTACCTGCATCAAAAAATATCTTTAAAGGTATTTTTACAGGAAACAATTTTTCAGGCAGGCTAGTGCTTAAATTGATAGCAGCAACCCAGTCCTCGGATTGCCCCTGCACGCTAAAGGGATCCAACCTGAACTTAAGTCCGCCTGTATTTTGTATCATGATTTGCTGCGCTGCCAAACCGCCATTGCTTACAGGGATATCTGCATAAGAAGTAGAAGCTGTTCTGCCAATGAAATAATTGCTGTAAGTATAATCATCGGTGCCATTAGCGCCTAACAATTTAGGCCTGTATTGAAAAGTGTTGTACAAGTTCTTGCTACCCAGGTATCCAAACTTAGCAGCGAAAAAACGTGCCGCAATACCGCCACCTTTTGCATAATTGAAAAAATAGTCCGCGGTAAAATTTATCCTGTAAAAATTGTTGCCTTGCTGCAACTGGAGCTGGTAACTATAAGGATACAGCGCCCGGGAATTAACCTCATTAAATGAAATTTGATTGATGTAGCGGTTAGCAGTTTTAAATGAACCAGGGTATTGAAATATACTGTCACTGCCAGCAATATAATTGAAGTTGTCAAATTGTTTTTCGCTAATAATATAAGAACGGAAATCAAGCCATCTTGTAGCCCTGCTTCTTGGCGGCGACTTAAAGTATAACTTCAAATAAGGAACAATTTTAGAAAAACTCTCGTACACATTTTTGCCTGTTGAATCCACCGTATGATTGGATGAAAAGCGGCCTCCATTCACACCAATTTCAATACGGCGAAAAAGGTTTTCGGTTGCCCAGTGATAATTTAGTCTTGCAAGCCCATTCAATTGTTTACTGCCCGTAGCGTACATTGGCGTCGCCAAAAACTGCAACGGCTCTTCAGGGAATGTATAGTTGTGTATAGCAAGCCCGATCATAAATTTATCATACACATTAAAGCCGGCAATAGGCGACACAAAAAGGTATTTGTATTTATCTGTATCCTTCAAACTAAAAAAGGAGATTAGTTTAAAATTCCGCTTTGGTGCTGTGCCTGGAAGCTTACCTTTCTTATTCAGCAACAAAAATTGCTGATCTAAATTCTTTCCGCTCACTTGCTCCATCACTGCTTTTAGATCTTCCGGGTAAGGATGTTTGAACTGCCAGCGGCGATAAAATTCGTGCATGCAACTGTCAAACATTTCTGTACCAAGCGAACGCTCCAACAATTGCATCCACTTAGCCGTTTTGTAATAAGCAGTAAGCCCGTAATTTATTTCGCTAAACTTTTCGGAACTGGTTTCAATGGGCTGATCTTTTTTATTAGCAGCGATGGTATTAAACAAAACTGAATTCATATTTACAGGAATACGCTTTCCAAAAAAATCATTTTTAATTGGTGTAACCTGGCTGATATTACTATTGGTTTCTTTGTACCTGTTATCGTAGTAACTATTGATCCCTTCATCCATCCAGGCATGTGTTCTCTCATTGCTCGCCAGAATACCGTAGTTCCAATTGTGCCCCACTTCATGCTCAATGGTTCCTTCCAATTGTTGCTCCGTTTTCATCGGCGAAATAGAAGTAATTGTTGGATATTCCATACCGCCGGCAAAGCCCATTTCCGCTTCCAAAGCCGTCACTGTTTTATAAGGATATTCTCCGAGCCAATTGCTTCTCGTCCTGATAGATTGTTTTAAAAAGGCGATGCTGTTTTTCCAAGCATTATTGCGGTTGGGGATATTCGGCCAGAATGTTTCCACCTGGATAGTCCTGCCGCTTCTTAGTTGCAATGTGTCTTGTTTCAAGGCAAATCTTTTATCTGCAAACCATGCAAAGTCGTGCACATTCTCCTGAACGTAGTGAATCGTTTTTTGCTCTTTTGATGATGCTGGATATTCGGGCTCTTCAGCATTCAATTTCTTTTTACCATATTTTTTTACGGGCACATCATCATTGTCATAATTCAAACGGGTGGAGGCTTTTTTGTTGAGCCAACTCCTTTCTTCTTCATCCTGTAACAGCCCCGTAGCCGCCACTACATAATTTTTCGGTAAGGTGATCTGCACTTCATAGTTTCCAAATTCGCTATAAAATTCTCCCTGGTCGAGATATGGCATTGGATGCCAGCCTTTGCGATCATACACGGCCGGCTTGGGATACCATTGTGTTACCTGGTACGACTGTTCCACATGTCCGCCTCTTGAGAAATTTAATGGCAACTGAACATGGAACGGCGTCTGAATTTTGACCATACCATTGGGCACTAACGGTTCGGGTAAAATGATCTTTATAATATCCTGGTGTTGCGGGTGATCTTCTAATTTAACTGCTGTCCCATTCACTTTAAAGTCAAGCCGGTTAATGTATCCACGCTGATCACTGTTACTGAAATAAAAATCCGTTCTGCCATTTTCCAGCAATTGATCGCTGAAAGCCGTGCGATCATTTTTATAAGCGTTCGGCCATAAATGAAACCAAATAAAATAAAGTGTATCGGGAGAATTATTGAAGTATTCCATTTTCACAAAACCATCCAACGTATGCGTGGCGTCGTTTAAGGCAACATCTATTTTATAATCCACTTTTTGTTGCCAGTAGGGAGATTGGCCAATGGAAACATTTAGTTTACAAACAAAGAACATAAATAGGAAGACGAGTTTTTTCAACTTTGCAGTATTTATTCAAAAATAACAAAAATGTTTTTGGAAACTGAATTGACAATTGCAAATTGGAAATGGGGTAGAAGAACAAATAAAGTTGATAAGCTTTGTAGCTAAGAAGTATTTTGTTTACAAACATTGGTTTTTCATAGCAGCATAGTTGTGTCACTCACTTGTACTCCATATCAATGGGCAGCAAAGAACCTCTCGCATCAAAGAGAAATGAATATCGTCAAGAACGTAAAACACAAAACTCAAAACCCCAAACAAAAAACAATAAACCCAAACCTTACTTTCCCTGCCCTGCAAGAATGATCCTAAGCGTATGTATCATTATTTTAAGGTCAAGCGCAATAGATACATTCTCTATATATATTAAGTCGTAGGGCATACGTTCGATCATTTCATCTACCGACGATGCGTAGCCGAACTTTACCATACCCCAACTTGTAAGTCCCGGCTTTACTTTAAAAAGATAATTGTACTCCGGACGTTGCTGAACGATCTGCTCAATATAATATTTGCGTTCCGGTCTTGGCCCTACCAGGCTCATCTCACCTTTTAATATGTTCAGTAATTGTGGAAGTTCATCCAGCCGCCACTTGCGGATCAGCTTGCCCCACTTCGTAATGCGTGGGTCATCATCACTACTGAGCAAAGGACCGTTTCTTTCAGCATGTTGTATCATGCTTCTAAACTTATATATTGTAAAAGGCTTCCCTTTGTAACCGATCCTTTCCTGCAAAAAAAAGATACTGCCGGGAGATGAAAGCTTAGTGCGTATGGCTGCATACGCCAGCAATGGCGATAGTATCACCAGGCCTATAGCTGCTACTGCAATATCAATGAACCGCTTTAGGTTTTTCTGCCATGCAAGCAATTGCCCGGTATGTACATCAATGAGTGGCACACCCATTACGTTGGTGCTCTTTACGGCGCCACTTAGTATATCAAGTGTGTCGGCTGTTATTTTAATGTTTACATCTTTATCGCTTAACTGCTGAAGTATCCTTGTAAGAGATGATCGTTCATCTTTTTCAATGGTGATGATCACTTCTTCAATTTTATTCTCCGCAATGATCGCATCTATATTAGCATGCGGATGATATGTTTTTATATTATCGGAAAAATAATTTTCTTCATTGTCAGTGATATTTAAAAAGCTGTTGATGCTATATCCGTTGATGGGCATTGTATGAATAAAAGTTTCATAGAACTGTCTTGCATTTTTACCAGAACCTATCAGCAGCACGTTAAAGAAAACCTGTTTATTTTTTAATTGATGGTCACTTATACGGAGCAATAAAAGCCGGAGCGTAACGGTAACGATAAATACAGGACCCAGCAGGCTGAAGAATTCTTTGTAGTAATAGATATTACTATCCTGTGGATTTTTTAATATGAAAAAGAACAGCAGTGCAAGGCAGCCGATGGTACACACAATAAGTGTTCTTAGTATTTCGGAGACACCGGACTTGTTATAAACGGGTTCGTACGCACCCGACAAGAAATGCAAACTCACCCAACCAAGAATATATAAAAAACCGCCAAGGTAAAAACCCGGTGGAATTGTTAACGGATAATGATATATAATAGTGCGTAAAAAATAGAAGCTTATCCAGGTAAGGGCCGCACCAAAAATATCCCCGATAATGTACCAACTGATATTTATGCGTGGTTGATTCAAAGTAAATAAAGGGAGAGTTTTTTAAAGACAAGACATAATGATTACCTGACATTTTGATTGCCTATCTTTTCTAATATTTGGTGGGCAACATCCATTGCTCTAAAACCATCCAGCACCGTAACAGGCGGATCGATATTTTTTGTAATGGCGTTTGCAAAAGCTGTTAGTTCCAATTTTATAGCATTGCCGTCTTCAACCGCCGGGCTTGCAATTGCGATTGTTTTTTTACCATTGTTTGTTTCAATATCAAAAGTAAAAACGTTTTTATCGCCGGGTGTATTCAGTTTGATGATCTCCGTTTTCTTTTCTAAAAAATCAATACCGATATATGCATCTTTTTGAAACAGCCGCATCTTACGCATTTTCTTCATCGATATACGGCTGCTGGTAAGGTTGGCAACGCAGCCGTTGTCAAATTCAATACGTACGTTGGCAATGTCCGGTGTATCACTCATTACCGCCACACCATTTGCCGAAATTGATTTTACATTGCTTTTTACAAGGCTCAGGATAATATCAATATCATGAATCATCAGATCAAGTATAACGCTTACATCTGTGCCCCGCGGATTAAATTGTGCAAGGCGATGCACTTCAATAAACATTGGATTAATCGTGTATCCGCTCAATGCTAAAAATGCAGGATTAAAGCGCTCGACATGCCCTACCTGGAATTTGATGTTCGCTTCCCTCGCAAGCTTTACCAGTTCCCTTGCCTCATCCATGGTATTGGCAAGTGGCTTTTCTACAAACACATGTTTGCCCCTGGTGATTGCTGTACGTGCTAATTCAAAATGAGTAATGGTAGGAGATACCACATCGATCGCATCGCAGGCATCCATCAACTCAGTTGCATCGGTAAATCTTTTAAGCTGGTATTTTTCTGTAACTACTTTTGCATTTTCATCAGCGGGATCAAAAAAACCAATAAGCTCTACACCCTCAATTTCTTTCCAGTTATTCAGATGAAATTTCCCTAAATGTCCCACTCCAAAAACACCAACTTTAAGCATAGCAAATTCTTTAACCAAAGATAAGTTCCTAAATTCTAAAAGGCAAACATATCATTCCTGCTAAACATTATACTTAGACAGGCAAAAGGAGGATGGGCAAAAATGATTTATATGATAGCAGAGGCAATAATTCTAACGCATTATTAAGGGTAAATAAAAACGAGAATAACAAAAGCAATTCTTACTCAGTTGTTTCAGGTACTTCATCCCAAAAGCCCATTTTACTAAATTTTTCAATTCTTAGTTTGCAACGCTCTTCAGCATTGATGGCTTTTAGTTCTTTTATAACAGGAGTCAAGAAGTTTTTTAGTATCGCAGCGGCCTCATTATAATCCCAATGTGCGCCACCCAATGGTTCCGGAATAACACCATCAACAAGATTGAACTTCATCATATCATCCGCGGTTAAACGCAGTTGTTCAGCCGCTGTTTCTTTATTGTCCCAGTTGCGCCACAAAATGCTGCTACAGCTTTCAGGAGAAATCACCGTGTACCAGGTATTCTCCATCATAAATACACGATCACCAACACCGATACCAAGAGCGCCACCACTTGCGCCCTCGCCAATGATCACGCAAATGACGGGTACTTTCAAACGGATCATCTCATAAATATTTCGTGCTATCGCTTCACCTTGTCCTCTTTCCTCCGCCTCCAGGCCAGGATAGGCGCCAGGAGTATCTATCAAAGTGATGATGGGTTTATTAAATTTTTCAGCAAGCTTCATCAGGCGAAGCGCTTTGCGATAGCCCTCCGGATTAGCCATGCCAAAATTCCTGATCTGCCTCATTTTGGTATTGATACCTTTTTGCTGCCCGATGATCATAACAGTTTCACCATCCAGGTCAGCAAAGCCACCGACCATTGCTTTGTCATCTTTAAAATTGCGATCGCCATGTAACTCTACATAGTTGTTGCACATCTTATCAATATATTTTAATGTATAAGGGCGGTCGGGATGGCGGCTTATTTGTACCCGTTGCCAGGGAGTAAGGTTTTTAGTCAGATCTTTTTTCTTTTCAACGATCTTATGTTCCAGCGAAGCAATTGCACCGCTCATATCTGTTTTATTTTTTTCACCGGAAACTCTCAGCAGTTCTACCTGGTCGTACAAGTCTTTAATGGGTTTTTCAAAATCGAGGAATTGTCGGTTTTTTAATTCAGGCATATATGGTTCGTTTGCGATGGTTACAGATGTGAAAGTACCAACTTGATTGTAAAATTAAGCGGAAACAATTTTTAATAAAAGTTTTGGATACAAAAAGCTAAAACACTTATCTTTGCCATCCCTAAAAAACGATGCTTACTTTAACCGGTAAGCATCTAAAAATAAAGGGAAACGGGTTGGTAGTTCAGTTGGTTAGAATGCTGCCCTGTCACGGCAGAGGTCGCGGGTTCGAGTCCCGTCCAGCCCGCTTGTATTTGGTTAAAACCCGCTCTTGTAGCGGGTTTTTCTATTGGCGGTCTATTTTTTGGTCCATAAAAGCCTGTTTAACTGCCTGACATCACTACCCGGAAAATATACGCTCGGCCTTATCTTAACTCTTTTTAATTTCCCATCTTCTATCCAGGTGTAAACGGTAGGTTTTGTATTCTTAAAAAGGGAATAGATTTCCTGGATTTTATACTATTTTTTTAAATTGATTTGTATGTCATTGGTTAAAGCTTTACAATTTCAATAACTTCTCCTTTTTTCATCCATAAATCATATTGCCCGTAGGCACGAATGCGGCAATAGCATTGTTTCTCCATTCATTCATTCAAGCCGATCATTTACCAGCAACCCGAAATTAATAAATGAATTTCCATTCATCAAACAAAAACCCCTCTCCATTAAATACAAAATAGATATTCCCTGCTCCTTTACCTATGTTCAGTTCTATTTTCTTTGAGATCGTAGCCCATTCCTTCGCATCACATATAAGGGAAACGAGAGCTGGGCCTTTAAGGCTATTTACATAAACATCAATTCTGCCTTTTCCTTTCACCCGGGCTTCGAATTTGGCTGGAATCTGTTTGCTAAAATCGGCTCCCCGAACCATGAGACATTGTTTATCTGCTTTTCCTTTGGCAACCATATTGCCCGCAATACCAACAGCTTCAAACTGCACTTGTCCCGAAGTGCCTGCAGTAGTTTCTGCCTGCTGAAGAACGAATGGATTTAATGGGTTAAGTTGTGACGGACCTTTAAAAGTTGCTTTGACCATGGGAAAATTCACATTCCCTTCATCCACCTGCATTTCTTCGATACCTACATTACGAAAACCACCCTTAGTGCCAAAATATTCCTGTAAATACATGGCATGGTAAGCAAGATAATACTTCTCTTTAAACTTGAACACGTGACTGTGATTGTTTGTCAAAGGACCCACGTTAACGTCGCCGGTATTCTTAAAGTAATTATCGCGATACTTCCAACTATCCGGATCTAAGGGTGTTTTACTCGTCATATAAGATATGTTGCATGCGGTTGGTTTATCAATATTGCTATAAGGCCATTCAGTGCGTTCATCCCAACTCGTACAATAGCTATATACCCAGGTTCCATTAATAAAGTTAAGGTCGCTGGCCTCATTAAAATAAGGAGCGGGTATCTTAGCAATATTGCTGGCCAAACTGATCATATCTGCTCCTAATTTGACGATCCTGGCATTATCCGGCATATATTTCGTTTTAGGCGTTCCGGCTCCAAAACTCAGCCAGCCTGTACCCTGGTCGTCAATCAAAACTCCGGGATCGAATGGAGCTCCGACATCCACACCGGGGACAGAACGGTCGACTATGTTCTTTCCTAATGGGTCTTTCCACGGGCCAACGGGAGAGGTGGAAGTAAGCACGG
>JBDSAP010000102.1:0-3384 GCA_039922055.1 Ferruginibacter sp. | reverse complement strand
AAGAGCTGTCGTTGTAACTTTTACGAAAAATCCTGCAGGAATGTCCATCATAGCGGTTTAGCCCGGACATGGTGCCAAACCATAAAAAACCGTCCTGGTCTTTTAGTATGGCATTCACCTGGTTATTGGAGAGACCGGTATAAGTATCTAATTTGGAAAAATTATAATGCTCATTTTGAGCAAAAACGGAAAGCGATTGTAACAGTAAAACTACCCAAATAAGAAAACGCATCACATCAAGTTTAATTAGGGAAAACTTCGCACCTTGCAGCATAGATTCCGCTTCATAAGCCAATAAAATATCAGGCAAAGTTAACAAAAATGAATGTATCAATTTACGCCCTGTTAACTTAGTAGAACTGAAGAAGAACTTCAAGCCTTAGCAAACAAATGATTTAAAATTTTGGATACAAAATATTCAACATTTTTGGGCTGACAATATTTTCAATTGACATATGATTCACAAATAGTATTATGACAGAATTAAAAGAAAAAGTAAACGCTTTAAACCAACTAATCTTAACTGGCGACACAATAAAGGCTATTGAGATCTTTTATGCAAGCGATGTTGAGATGCAGGAAAATGAAGACGCTCCAACAAAAGGAAAAGATGTTTGCATCAACACAGAAAAGGAGAATTTAAAAAGGGTGAAAAATATAGAATGTACACTCCTTAACCAAGCAATTGACGAAGAGAAAAATATCGTTTTTAGCGAGTGGGATTTTTTAATCACGTACGAAGACAATAATAAATTTAGTTTGACAGAAGTATCCGTTCAATATTGGTTAGCTGGACAAGTTAGAAAAGAAAAATTCTATTATAAATCCCTTCGTAAGATTGACTAATCTCAAAAGGTGGCCTACTCTAAAAGTCTTTGCATACAGCTAACAAGAAAGAAAGGCCAGGCTAAGAATCCAACATATTCACTTGCCATTTAGTAGTTGAATCAATTACACAGACTAATAATTTACAGTAAGGAATAAACCAGGTCATTTTGTTTTTTGTACGCGTTGGGTGTGAGGCTGGTAACTTTTTTAAAAATTTTGGAAAAGTAAGGGACATTTTCAAATCCTGTTTCTTCCGCGATTTTCATGTAAGATAAGTTGGTAGTTGCAATCAAATATTGAGCCCGTTCAATTCGCTTCTCATGTATGTATGTTAAGGGTCTTTGACCAGTAAATTGCAAAAAGATCCGCGAAAAATAATCCTGGTGAAGGTTTGCTCTTTTGGCTAAATAATCAACAGTCAAATTTCCCTTTAGGCTCACCTGTATATGGCTGATTGCGTCCAAAATCTTTGACGGTATAGGATCAGGATTTTTATTTTTAAATCGGTTTGAGCTTAAAAAACGCGACATTAATTGAAGAATTATACCCTGTGTTTCTAAGTAGGTGGAATCGCTAACAATATTATTAAGTTCCTGGTAGCTTTTGTAATACATACTTTTCTCGTACACTTTTGGATTATCGGAACGATTAATACCTCTGCCAGGATTTATTTCCAACAACCGTTTAAAGTTTGCAATATCGGTTTCCCCCGCGGGCACTTTAATTATTTTCCTGTTGTATTCAAAAAGCGAAAGTCCCTCCGCGGACTCTTCAAAAAAATGAAGAAAGTATTGGCTTAAATAGGCATCGCAACGCAGGTGACACAATGTAAAGCTTGGAACAATGTATAGAAAGCCTTCTTCCAGTTTGATCTTTTCTGAGTTACTTAAAATAAACCCTTCTCCTTCGTTGATATAGTACATACGAAAATATGGACTGATCACATTTCCGTAATCCCATTTCTCATTCAGCTTAACATAGTCAACATTGAGAAGTGAAAAAGTATGTCTCAATAATTTTCTCTTCATAAAAAATGCATTTGGTTCAAAGTGCGGGCAAGTCGGATTTGTATAAAAGTAAGTCTCTTTAAGGTAATGGCAGCAGGGCGCATAGAAAATAACTTTGTCTGGAACGATTGAACTTCTTATCCATTGAGAAATGATCATTTCAAATTGTCGGCGAATTCAAAAATAAAACTAAGCTTGCTATGAATACTTCTCTTTCACAAAACACAACAAGTACTGCCGCACAGAATACCGGCTTTGCGTTTGCCCTGGTGACTTCGCTGTTTTTTATGTGGGGTTTTTCAAATAACCTTAATCCAATTTTGATCCCTCATTTAAAAAAATCATTTGTACTTTCTACTACACAATCAACACTGGTTGATTCCGCGGTTTATATTGCTTATTTCCTGATGGCATTGCCAGCAGGTTATGTAATGAAAAGATTCGGTTTTAAGACTGGTATCATTACGGGATTGTTGTTTTTTTCCATCGGTGCTTTTTTATTTATTCCTGCTGCAAACACACAATCCTACACTTTCTTTTTATTCGCACTTTTTGTAATTGCATGCGGATTGGGCTTTTTAGAAACAGCAGCAAATCCTTATGCGGCAGCACTTGGCCCACATGAAACAAGCACGCAGCGACTTAATTTTGCGCAATCATTCAATGGATTAGCTGCCGCGCTTGCGCCTGTAATTGGCGCAAGGGTTATTCTTACTAAAGGGTATACAGACGAGCAATTAAGCGCAATGACAGCGGATGCAAAGAAAATTGCATTAGCGTCCGAAGCATCTTCAGTTAAAACGCCTTATTTTATTTTAGGCGCTGTTTTATTAGTGATTGCAATAGCTTTTGCACTAACCAAACTACCAAAGATTCAGCATAAGGATAATGGAAAGAAAAAAAGTCAAAACATATTACATGCATTCAAACATAAACACCTCACCTGGTCTGTAATTGCCCAGTTCTTTTTTGTGGGTGGGCAGGTTTGTGTTTTCAGTTTGTTTGTATTGTACGCTACCAAATCCGCTGGTATAAGCGAAGTAAAGGCAGCCGATTATTTAGGGGCATGCGGTATCGCTTTCCTGGTCGGTCGTTTCCTCGGAACATTTTTAATGCGATACATTAAGCCTAACAGGTTGCTTGCAATATATGCAGCTATCAATATCTTATTGTGCATTGTTGCCATTGTAACACACGGAATGATTACGGTGTATGCTGTTATCCTGATTTGCTTCTTTATGTCAATTATGTTCCCAACCATTTTTGCATTAGGTATTGCGGATTTGGGAGGAGACACAGAGTATGGCAGCAGTTTGTTAATTATGTCCATTGTTGGTGGCGCTATTTTCCCAAGAATTTTTGGCGTCATCGGTGATTCAACAGGAAATATTCAAATGGGATACATCGTGCCATTAGTATGTTTTATTATCGTTTGTTATTTCGGATGGCAAGGTTATAAAGTAATGAATAAAGCTGGTATAGAAAAGGAACTTGTCAATGACCACCTCTTAAATGAAACATATTAAACGATGGATGTAGAACAAAAAGC
>JBDSAP010000101.1:0-4579 GCA_039922055.1 Ferruginibacter sp. | reverse complement strand
AGCAATGGCCAAAAACATAATTAGTGGAAGTGTAAAATAAGCAGGGCTGCTACGGATCTTATCGCTTAAGTGGGGAATATATAATAGTGTATATAAAGTAGACAACCCCAGTGCAACGAGGAAAAATACAGTGAAGTTTTTTGCGAGTATATTCAATTTTATGTAGAGACGGTCCTCCGTTTTCATAGCGAGGTAAATGGCTCCATGCATCGTAAAAAGCGCCAGCGTAGTAATAGCGATCATAATACTAAACGGGTTAAAAAAAGAAAGCCAGTCACCATTGAATTCACGCCGCTCATTTAGCGGTATACCCAGCGCCACATTTCCTAACATCAGCCCCAGGGATAACGCAATTACAATACAGGCAAACGAATACACAATATCCCAGGTGAGCCGCCATGTTTTTCCAGGTTCCTTGCTTCTGAATTCTATTGCAACAGCACGCCATATCAACCCGATTAAAAAGATCATGAAAGGAATGTAAAAGGCAGAAAAAATGGCGGCATAGGCAATCGGAAAACCAGCAAATAAAACACCGCCTCCAATTACCAGCCACACTTCATTCCCATCCCAAACGGGCCCGATCGCATTTAAAGCAATTCGCCGGCTGCTTTCTTTTTTCAATAATAAATGCAATGCACCTGCACCAAGGTCAAAGCCATCCAATATAGCATAGCCCGTGATAACGGCTCCAAACACGAGGTACCACCAAACGTTGTAATCTATGCCCAACAAAGTTTCCATACTATCGATTTATAAGTTATCAACCTTACCAATGATTGCTTTTCTTTTAAGAAAGATTTTTTGTCCAAACATTTGATTTCCATTGCATCATCCTTGCGTCGCCCTCTTGTACGAAGAAAGCTTTGGGCAACGTGGCTTTGACCATTGACGATTGACGATTGCCCATTCACAATTCACCAAATCTCACTAAATATTAAGCAAAGGTGTATCTCCCCTGCTGCCTTTTTCAATCCCTTCCTTTTCTGCATAATCCACCGGGCCATGTTTTATTTTTTTATTCAGCAAATAAATAAACAACGCAAATAAAGTAGCATATACCAATGTAAAAAGAACAAGAGAAAAAACGACCTGGTTTGCTGAAACATTTTTTGACAAAGCATCCGAAGTTCTAAGTAAACCGTACACAACCCATGGCTGGCGGCCCATTTCAGCAGCAAACCATCCAGCCTGGTTGGCAATTTGGGGCAACAATACAGACCAAACAAAAATGGTCATCAGCCATTTACTTTGAAACAGTTTTCCTTTCCACCACATAAAGCAGGCTATCAAACTAAGCGCTATCAGCATCATCCCAATTGCTACCATGATATGGTAAACCTGGAATACCGCATTCACCTGTACAGGCCGATCAGCGACCGCAAAAGCATTTAGACCTGTTACCGGCGCATTGAAATCTTTATGCAATAAAAAACTTAATCCACCCGGTATTTTTAACCCGGTAACTTTTTGTTCCTTTTGATTTACCCAGCCAAACAAATACATATCTGCAATTGCGCTGCTATCATAATGACCCTCCAGTGTCGCAAGTTTTGCAGGTTGATTTACTGCGACACCCTCTGCACTTTTACTACCGGCTAAAAGTTGCAGCAATGAAAATAATGTGGCAACTACCAACGAAATTTTAAAAGCAGGTACAGCCGTATCCAGGAATCTTTTCTTGCGGATATACCAGGCATTTACACTGAGTACTAAAAAAGCGCCGGCCAATATTGCCCCGATCCATACATGCGTTAAGCGCTGCATGCTCGAGGGATTAAAAACCATTGCCCAAAAATCAGTGACCTCTGCTCTTGCATTCATGCCCTCCCCAACAATGTGAAAACCGGCCGGTGTTTGTTGCCAGCTATTTGCCACTACTATCCATATCGCAGAAAATACAGAACCTAAAAAAACCATTACTGTAGAAAAGAAATGAACTTTAGGCCCTACCCTCTTCCACCCAAATAACAAGATCCCAAGAAAGCCTGATTCAAGGGCAAAAGCAAAAATTCCTTCGGCAGCAAGCGCACTTCCAAATATATCACCCACATACTTCGAATAAGTGGCCCAGTTAGTGCCAAATTCAAACTCCATAATGATGCCTGTGGCTACGCCTATTCCAAAGATCAGTGCAAAGATCCTGATCCAGAAACGGGTCATTTGTTCGTATATTTTTTTGCCTGTTTTAAGATACAGGCCTTCCATTATAACCAATATCAATCCAAGGCCAATACTCATTGGCGGATAGATATAATGAAAGGCAATAGTAAATGCAAATTGTATCCTTGCCAATATCTCTGTGTCCATACTGCAAAAATTTAAGCATAAAAAAAGCGGGCAAAATAAACTTGCCCGCTTTCGCTTTTTATTATTTTATATTCATGGTAGCTAAATATCATCTCCTGAATTTAACTACAAAACTATTGAACCAATCCCACAAAAAACTAAAAATATTTCAATTGTTATTACTTCAATTTTAGTTCCTCAACTACCTTCACGCTCGTACGTTTTGCAAGCAATTTCGTTTTATGCTTTTCTATCTGTTTGATCAAAGCATCCGCTGCCTTGGTGGTAGCTTCTTCAAACGATCTGCATTGGGCGCTCGCAAGCAGGTCGTTACCAGGAATTACAAGCCTGATATCACAAACTTTATTTTCTTTCGTATCGGACTTATCAGTACTAAGGCAAACTTCGCTGCTGATAATACTTTCAAGATAGTGGCCAAGCCTTGCTGTTTTTTCATTTACATAGCTGATAAGCTCTTCACCGGCTGTAAAGCCAATGGACTGAATGTTAGTTGTCATAATTGCATTTATTTAATTCGGTATGTAATCCAACAAAATTAGCCAGTATGGAGAGTGTAAATTTTTCATCTTCTCCTATTAACAATACTTTGCAAATTCAACCAATGTGCACAAACAAAAAATGATCACAATCATGTTCTGTGAATAAGTATCCCAATGATCTGAAACAACCCGGAGATAAACGGATCAATTATTATAATCGGTAATGATTTGTTGCAATTGCCTGGCGGGTAATACGCCTGATTGCCGCCATTTTACCTGGCCTTTTTTAAAGAGTATCAAGGTAGGTACACTTTGCACCTGGTAAGCCTGAGCTACATGAGGGTTTTTATCGATATCAATTTTAATGATGGTAACTGCATCCTGCATGGTGGCTTTTAATTCTTTCAAAACCGGCGCCATCATTTTACAAGGTCCGCACCATTCTGCTGTAAAATCAACTAACACGGGATCGTCGCTGTTAATTACGTCCTTAAAAGATTTATTTTCAGTAGACATATTCAAATATTTAGGGATTGACTAATACACCCATTGGGTAATTAGTGATAGCTCATATTTAATGCCAGTATTTGTGTGGCAGTTAAACATTGTATCGCAGGTGTTTTGTCCGCAGGCTAATTTTGCAGGAAGAAAAAAAATGGATGCAACCTTATATCATTGAAGAAATTGATCGCCGGGAATGTGCTTTCTGACTCTTTCTTTTTTTAATTATTTCACGCAGCAAATTGATGAGGGCATCCTGCATGATATGTCGCGAAGCCCCCCTATTTTCGTTGCCATTGGATGGATTGTGCTCAAACACCCTGTGACCATTATGAGTATGTAAATCCACACCAAATGTGCGGACAATATTTTCTTCAACAATAGATATCTCGATTACTTTTATCGCTGATAGTTGTTGTAATCCGGGCAAAGCAAGAGTGAAGTCCAGATCAGGATACATCCTCCTGATTTTATCTTCCAACTTATTTTTTATTTCTATTGTATCATCAATTATATCATTGATTATATTTTCAATCTTCATGGGTCACTGGGAGGTGTTTAATTAATACGGTTAAAAAATTCACTGATGGAATACTGCGCCACTGCCACTTTTAAGCGGTTAGCTGCAATGTCCATATCACTTTTACATCTATAATCCTACATCTTACAAATCCCTACCTTAAAAACACCAGTAAAGTGGTTGAAATAAAAAGAAAAATTGTACGTAAGAGCCGCTGAAGCAGGTCATTTTCAAAGACCCGAAAGAGGCCTGTTTTCTTATCAAAGGCATATTGCCCATTTTGCATGTGGTTCATAGGGTTGGGGGTGTTAGAGTTAAGACAACAAAACTCTTTATTTTACCCCAAAATAACCTTAGGAATAACGGCTTGATCCTTATAGAAGAACTTCTACACCTACATATTCTCCGTCGGGGGTGTTTAAAGACAAGTGCTTACTCTATTACAACTTAATCACAAGGTGCCCGGAAAAAACGGCTCCGAAAACGTTCACCTGGCCAATGCTACTCTGCTTGCATCTAAAATCTACTATATCACCGGCACTTAATTTCAGGCCGGCATTTATGTTGCTGGAAAAGTCTGCATTGTTTCCTGCCCAGTTATAGTTCTACTTTGACAAGTCAAACCTTTGTGTTTTTTTGTTGGCCAGCAGATGTTTTTTATGGCGGCATCGTTGTGTCACTCACTTGTACTGTATTTTTTCATGGCATCTTTTTCGTTCCATAATTAAACTATCGTAACCGTGAGCTACATTTTTTTAAATATGTCAAA
>JBDSAP010000100.1:0-5836 GCA_039922055.1 Ferruginibacter sp. | reverse complement strand
GGTTCACAATATTCATCGCGGCTGTCGCCGGGGAAATCAAATGACTCCAGGCGTACCATTTGTCTACCAGCGGCTCTAATACCACGTTGGGCTTAAGGTACAGTTGATTCGTACTCATAATTAAAAGATTTTTGAAAAATTCGTGTTGATCAAGCGTATTCGTAAAGAATAATAATTGATAAATTTAATTATAATTATTTTGGTGTCAAAACGAAGAAAGCAGATTAATATTATATATAGGTGTAGCGAGGGTTTGCCGATGTTGTTTACATAGAAAGTTTCGATCAGGGAAAAAAGAGCGAAGCTATAAGACCTTTTCTCTCTTTGCGTCCTTACCTTGTATTAATTTGCGGCTTTGCGTGAAAATATCGGTTGTCAGCGTTTTACAGGCCTGTTTAATTGTTGTTGCAGTAACATTGCGAACTTATTTCCATGCACTGTTTCAAAAATGTCAGAATGATCTCCCTCTATCTCGAAAATGGAAACAGAACTTGCATACTCCCGCCATAAATTCTTGGTGCTATCGTTTATAAAGAATTTTTTGAAACGAATGTTCTGGGTTACATCCGTAAAATAGTAACGCTCCTTCGCATAGAACACTAATATTTCACCGTTATAAGGGGTTATCTTATAATTCTTTCTCGCCTCAATGTATTCGTTTGATGATTCATTAAAAATTTCCAGGCCGGCGTATTCCAGGTCATTCACAGTATCTTGCCTCCGCCTCCATTTTTTTATTAAGGCACTGAAGGATCTCATTTTATATCCTATGGCTTTCCTGGTATGCCGCGTCAGCAAGTAAGTTTCAAAATCAATCTTTAATGCCGCCTTCGACATCACCTTTTTTACAGCACCCGGTATATTATAAAGGTTATTAAAATTCGCCCGTTCAACCCTTTCCCTCTTCCGTATAATGGTGTCGAACATTGCCAGCATGTGCACCTTTTTGCCCTTTGCTTCTAATTGTTTTGCCATCTCAAAGGCAGTTATTCCCCCGAGGCAGTGGCCGGACAATGCATAAGGCCCATCCGGATTATTGATCATTATCTCTTCAATAAATTGCGAGGCAAGCTCTTCGATAGAGCCCATATTATTTACTCCCTTACTATCAACTATTGGTTGCAAGGCATACACAGGCTGCTCCTCCTCCATCATATTGGCAAACTTTATAAACCTCCTGGCGGTACCGCCGCCACCACAAATGATGTATAATGGAATTTTATTGCCGCCGGTTTTTAGAGGCACCAGGTATTTGATATTTACTTTAGGCCGCAGTGGATGCTTATTTTTCTCAACCAGGTTATTTGCAATTGCGAAAATGGTTGGATAAATGAAAATATAATTTAAAGGAAAATCCATCTGCAGGGTTTTCCGGATGGAGGAAACCAGCTTTACCGCCAACAGTGAATGACCACCTAATTCAAAGAAATTATCATAAATACCGACCCGTTCAACTCTTAATAATTTTTGCCAGATCTCTGCAAGTATCTTCTGCAGGTCATTTTCCGGCGCCACGTATTCTTTTTGTACCAGGTGATTGGCATGCATATCAGGCAGTGCCTTTTTATCCACCTTCCCATTTCGGGTAAGCGGCAAACTCCGCATTTCCACAATTAAAACGGGTATCATATATTCAGGAAGCTTTTTCTTTAAGTAAACAAAAACTTCCCTTTTATCATAGTCTTCCCCTGGCACTACATAAGCTACCAGCCGCTTGTTTCCTGCACTGTCTTCTTTGGCCACTACAACCCCCTGCTTAATCCAGCCGCTTTGTTGTAGCACTGTTTCTATCTCCCCTAACTCCACCCGGTAGCCACGGATCTTTTCTTGGTCATCTTTTCTGCCGAGATATTCAATGTTTCCATCTGGCAACCAACGGGCAAGATCGCCTGTTTTATATAACCTACAGTCCGCATCGTTGCTAAAACGGTTTGTAAGAAATCTTTCCCTGGTCAATTCCGGCAGATTCAAATACCCTTGCGCTACCTGCACCCCACCAATATAAAGTTCCCCCAGCACACCTACAGGAACCGGCTCACCGCCATCTCCCAATATGTACAATTTCATATTATCAATCGGTTTACCGATGGGTGGCAGTGATGAAACGGTATAGGCGCTATCAATGCGATAACTGCTTACCACATGAGCTTCTGTTGGCCCATACTGATTGATCACTTTAACGCCGGTCTGCTTCATCAGATCCCTGATATCCTCAGAAAGTTTTAACTGTTCTCCCGCAACAATGATCTCTTCTAACGAAAATTTATGATTGCCAATGGGATATATAAACTCAACCAGGTTCTTTAAAACTATATAGGGAATAAACAAGTGAGTCAACTCCTGCGTGGCAATATCCTTTGCCAATTCAGACATATCCCGGCGACGGTCTGCATCTACCAGGTACAAACAGCTTCCGAAACAAAGTGTAGAAAATATCTCCTGGAAACTTACATCAAAATTTAAACTGGCGAATTGAAGTACACGGCGGTGCTTGTTGGTAAACTGTTTTTCTTGCCAGCTTAGTAAATTCACCAACCCGGCGCCACCCATTTTAACTCCCTTCGGTTTGCCCGTAGAGCCCGAGGTATAAAGTACATAGGCAATATGATCTGGCGCAACAGCAACCTTAAAATTAGTGCCTTGTAAATCACTGATGGATGCGACGTCTGCCCCGTCTATTTCCAATACTGTGATGCTGTCAGAAAATGGAAGCAGCGGACGGCTTTTTTTACTACCTATTATTAAGTCTGCATTTGTGTCCTTCAATATATAACTAACTCTCTCCGCAGGAAAATAAGGATCAATTGGCACGTACGCTGCACCAGCTTTGAGGATCGCAAGAACGCCAATGATCATGTCAAAACTTCTTTCGACACAGAGTGGAACCAATGTGCCGGGAGTAATTCCCCTGGCTTGTAAATAATGGGCGAGCTTATTGGCACGCTCATTCAACTGATGGTAAGTGATGCGCTCATTTTCAAACACTGCCGCAATTGTGGCCGGTGTTCTTTTCACCTGTTCTTCAAACAGACTGACAATAGTTTTTTCTTTTGGAAAATCAACTTTTGTATTATTGAATTCCACCAATAATTGTTGTTCCTCCACATCCGTCAGCATCTTTAATGCGCCAATCTTTTGGCCGGGATGATTTACTATGGAACCAAGCAATACAGAAAAATGAGTGACCATTTTTCCAATGGTAGCTTCCACAAATAAGTCGGTACTGTATTCGACCGCACATTGCAGTCCCCTGGTTGTTTCAGTAACAAAAAGTGTAAGGTCAAATTGAGCCGTAGTATGTTTATACTGTTCCCTCGTTAACATAGTTTCACCCAGCGGAAGTTCGGGAACATCAGGGGTATTGCGCAATACAAACATTACCTGGAATACAGGACTACGGTTGAGGTCTCTCACCTTTGATACTTCCTCCACCACTTTTTCAAAAGGTATATCCTGGTGTTGATATGCCTCCATTGTGGTCACTTTTATCTGTTCCAGAAATTTAATAAAAGCATCGTTAGCATTAACCTCGCTGCGCAGCGCAAGCGTGTTTACAAAGAAGCCAATGAGCTCCTCTGTTTCCTGCTGCTGACGACCGGCGACCGGCGTACCAACACATATATCTTCCTGGCCACTATATCGATGAAGCAGAATCTTAAACGCTGCAAGCAAAGTCATGAAAATAGTAGTACCATGTTGTTTCCCGAGATCCTGCAAACGATCAGCTAATGGCTTTTCTATATTGAAACCGATCATCGCGCCCTTTGAGCTTTGAACGGGTGGTCTTGGATGATCCGTAGCTAATTGGAGCGGCGCAACCTCTTCCAGCTTTTCTTTCCAGTAGGTCAACTTTTTCTCTAAGAGCTCTCCCTGTAAATAATTGCGTTGCCAAATAGCAAAATCTGCATATTGAATTTTTAATGGAGGTAATGCCGCATCAAAACCTTCGTCATAGGCTTTGTATAGCGCTACCACTTCTTTTACCAGGATGGATCGTGACCATCCGTCGGATGCGATATGATGGACCGTAAATACCAACACTTGGTCCCCTTCTGCCAACACTATTACGTGAGCCCGCATCATATAATCCCTGGAAAGGATAAAGGGGTCAATTATAATTTGTTGTATTTCCTGTTGTAAGCCATTGCTATCTTTCTTATACCTGGAGCCATCTGTTACAGTTAATTTCCAGTGGTCTTTATTTTTTACCTGTTGATAAGGCACGCCTGCTTCTTCTACGAATACGGTCCTCAATACTTCATGCCGGTTAACAATTTCCTGTAAAGTAGCTGCGAGGGCGTCAAGATTTAATTTTCCTTTCAATCGCAATACAGAAGGCACATGATATTGTACGCTGCCTTCCAATTGATCGATGAACCAAAGCCTCTCCTGGCTAAATGATAATGGAATTTTTCCAGGTCTTGGATCTGCAATTTCAATAGCTGGCAAAACAGCTTTTCCTGCCTGTTTTCCTACCTGGCCGGTCAATGTTGCAACTGTTGGATAATCGAATATATCGCCGATCGGCATCTCCACATTAAACGCCTTACGGATGGCGGAAATCAGTCGCACCGCCAGTAATGAATGTCCACCCAATTCAAAGAAATCATCATGGATACCTACCTGCTCTACTTCCAACACATCCTGCCAAATGGCAGCCAGTTTTTCTTCTGCTTCGTTGCGGGGCGCTACATATTTATCGCTCAATAGTTCTGATGCATCAGGATCAGGCAGGGCTTTGCGGTCTACCTTGCCATTGGCTGTTAAAGGAAGCGATTCCAATTCCATCAACAAGGCCGGTATCATATACTCGGGCAGTTTCTCTTTCAAATAAGAAAGTATTTCGTCCCTGTCAAATTCGTCTTCTGCTACTATATATGCTACCAGTCTTTTGTTGCCTTGCTTGTCTTCTCTTGCAAGCACTACTGCCTGCTTTACTAATGCTGATTGTTGTAATACGCTTTCTATCTCTCCCAACTCTACTCTATAACCACGGATCTTTACCTGGTCATCTACTCTTCCGGCAAATAATACATCGCCATTAGGGAGGTATTTTACCAAATCTCCCGTGGCATACATTACCGGGCCATCTTTGCCGAAAGGATTTGCTATAAATTTTTCTTTTGTCAGTTCTTCATTATTCAGGTAACGGCTTGCTACTCCATCTCCTGCAATGTATAACTGTCCAAGCACCCCTATTGGACATGGCTGCAACTCTTTACTTAAAATATATATCGTTGTATTTGAAAATGGTTTCCCGATTGGAACGGCGCCGCTGTATTTATTGTTATCATTTACAACATGCAGCAATTTGCCAATCGTGGTTTCTGTTGGGCCGTAATGATTGACAACTTGACAATTTGAACCCGACAAACGGATATCTTCCACCATGTCAGCCTGTAGGGCTTCGCCACCAAATACCAACAGCTTATTTGGTAGTAACAGTTTTTCATCTTCGCTTAATGCCTTCCAGTGTGAGGGCACTATTTTTAAACAATCAATTTGATTGACTTTAAAATAATGGTGCAATGCTGCCGCATTGCTTACTGTTTCTTTGGAAAACAAATGCAAGGCTCCACCGAATACCAGTGAACTAAAAATAACTGTATTGCCCAAATCCGTTGCAATGGTTGATACCAAAGCAAAAGAACGGCACTGATCAATTTTTGTTTTTTCATTTAGACCGAATACATAATCCACCAGGCTCCTGTGTTCGATCATTACGCCTTTTGGTTTACCTGTCGATCCTGAAGTATAGATCACGTAAGCTAAATCTTTAGGCGCTGGTGATGACCCGCTATTGGTTGTTGGTTGATTGTTCAAGCCTGCACCATCT
>JBDSAP010000099.1:0-18021 GCA_039922055.1 Ferruginibacter sp. | reverse complement strand
ATAAAATTTAAACTAACAAATCGAAGTCTATTGTGAGAAACAAATAAACTAACAATCTAAGTTCCCCCTTCGGGGGACAGGGGGCTTGTCTGTAATTCCCTATACTCATTAGGTGCACAATTATACCGCTTCCTGAATTCCCTGAAAAAATAAGATTGATTATTAAACCCGGTACGATAAAAAATCTCCGTTACATTTAAATTGGTAGATGCCAGCAGGTGCGCAGCTTTCTTTAAGCGGATATTTTTTATAAATTCACCCGGGGTCATCCCGGTCATCGTTTTTAGCTTTCGGTATAATTGCATTTTACTCATGCTAAATGCCTTTTCCAGGAACAGCGCACTGAGTTCCGATTCGGCCAGGTGCTCGTCAATTACTTTAACCAATTTACCCAGGAAATCTTTATCTGTTTCAGCGAGGTCGGATTCCACCAACATTTCACCGATGCTATCATTTTTAAACAGGTCAAGTGATTTTTGCCGGTACTCCAATAATTTACGAACACGAAGTTTAAGATGCGCAGTGTGAAAAGGCTTGGCGATATATGCATCTGCGCCCACCTCGTAACCTTCCATGTGATGATCTTCGCTACCCCTTGCCGACAAAATAATAAAAGGTACCTGGCAGGTGGCTGCCGCATTTTTCATCCTGTTACAAAGTTCAAGGCCGTTCATATTCGGCATCATCACATCGCAGATCACCATATCCGGAATTATCTTTTCGATCAGTTCCAATGCCTTTCTTCCATCATCGGCTTCGTAAACCAGGTAATCATCTTTCAAAATATCTTTTAATAAAAAACGAATGGCAGGATCATCTTCGACTATCAGTATACTTTTATTTTTATTTCCCTGCAAATTTTCGATCAATGCCTGTTTATTATTCTCTAACGCAGACACGGGATAAAGCAGATTTGAATAAGAAGTAATCGTTTGATAGAGGTAGGATGGCTTATCATTAAAAGTGTGACTTATCGAAGCCACTGAACCATCGGGTTCACCGGCAGCAAGCGGGAGAAAAACCTTGAAAGTGATCCGGTCATTTTCGCTGCTGGCAGTAATGCTCCCATTCAGCAAAGTAACCAACTGCCTGGTAAATGCAAGACCAATGCCGGTACCAAATTTATCACTGTCTGCATTATTCGCACTTACCACATAAAATTTATTAAACAACTGATCAACTTCGCCTTTAGGTAACAGGGTGCCTGAATTAACCACCATAATTTCCAACTCTTTACTATCCTTATTTTCAGTTGCCGAAAATGCAATCTGTTCATTTTTATCTGAATGTTTAAATGCATTTGATAGCAGGTTGAATATAATTTTCTCCAGCTTATCCTTATCTATCCACCCTATTATTCCGGGAGAAATGTTCAATTCGTATTCCATCTTATTTTGTTCGCTTAATGGAACAAAAGGCTCAGCAAGGTTTTGCAACAACTCCGAAATATTCAAATAAGCAAATTGGTTTTTAAAAAATCCGGCTTCTACCTTCCTGAATTCGAGTAGTTGGTGTACCAGATAGGTAAGCCTGGATGCCTGTTGGTGGATCAGGCTTATAAAATGGGGTCTATCTTTTTGTTCTTTAGCGGGTGTCGCTTTCTCCAGAAAACGTTCTGCGCTACCCATTATCAAGGTCAATGGTGTTTGTAATTCATGAGCGATATTGGTAAAAAAACCGAGCCTGTTTTGGTGTATCTCCTCTTCCTTTTCCCGCAGCAAATGCTCTACCGCCAATTGATGTTTTATCTCCTGCTTGTTCTTTCTGTATCTATAAAATACAAATCCCATCAGCGATAGTATCACTGCATACACAACGAAAGCGAGCGATGATAACCAGAAATATTGCTTTACTTCCATCGTAAGCAAAGGCATTTCTTTTGTCCACAAGCCTTCGCCGTTACTCCATTTAATTTTGAGTGTATAATTACCCGGTAAAATGTTACTATACACTATTTTGCCGTTAGTACCGGCGTAGTGCCATACCTTATCATATCCTACTAAATAATAAGCATACTCGCATTTCTCCGCATTTAAAAAACTAATGGCTTTTATATCGAGCTCAAAAAAATTATCCTTTCTGCTAATTGAAAAATCAAGCGGCTGATTACTTTCAGGGTTCAATACACTTACCCCGTTTTCACTGCTGTTATTTCCGCCTATCAGGATGCCAGATAAAAGCAGGTTGGGCTGCCAATCTGATTTACGTATGTTCTGTGGAAGAAAATGATTAAAGCCATAAGTGCCTCCGAAAAAGATAGTTCCCGAAGCATCCTTCCACACTGCACCGTCACAAAATTCATTGCTCTGTAAGCCATCAAGCTGCTGGTAATAAGCTACTTTCAGATCGGCCTGGTTTACTTTGGCAAGTCCTTTATTGGTGCTCACCCAAATATGTCCCGTACTATCTTCTTCAATGGCATGAACGGTATTATTAGGCAACCCATTATCGGTAGTGAGCTTTCGAAATATAGGTTCCTCTTTCGAAGCATCACGGGTATCTATCCAATTGAGCCCATAACTTGTTCCGATCCATATCCTACTATAGCTGTCTTTATACAGAGACAATACATCATTGTTGGACAGGCTACCATCATAAGTAAATGCTTTAAAGGTTTTGAATACCTGCGTGGTTTTATCAAGCAAACTTAGTCCACCATAACGGCACCCGATCCATAAATGATTTTTATCGCCTTCCGCCAGGGCATAAATAATATCGTTTGCAAGACCTGTATTGCTGTTATTAAAAGTAAACCGTTCGAGGAAGGCGAGGGACAGTTTACCAAGGTTATCCCTGTTAATTTTTAAGTGTATCAATCCATAGCCACTGGTCCCTAACCAAAGGGAGTTGTCCGCATCTTGTGTGATTGCATATACAGAGCCAAACTCAGCGTAGGCCGCATGTCCCTGTATATCCGTCCACTTGATAAATTTTTTATTCCTAAGGTCATATACACCAATACCTTTTCCATCCGTACCGATATAGATCAAATCATCTTTTCCTTTCTTTAAGGAATACACAGAATTATTTTCTATTTCTGCGGGAGCTAAAAAATATCGTTTGTTATAGTCGCTCGTTTTATCCTGCCAAAAATTTTCGACTTCAATTATGCCGCTTCCTTTGGTGCCTATCCACAAATTTCCATCGGCTTCGCAAAATGCCCTGACGGATCTGTTATAAGGCATTCCGTTATCAGATGTACTGAAAGTTCCAAACGATTTTGTTTTAGGATAAACTTTTATAATACCGTTGCCATCTGTACCATACCATAAAATATCCTCACTGCCCAGCGACCACGAGGTGACTTTAATATCCTCCATTTGCCTGGTTTCCTGTTGCAAAAACTCCGATGGATGAAAATTAACATCATACACATTATATCCTTTTGTTGACCATGCAAGCAGGTAATGATCTTTATAAAAGATCATGGAAGCAAGGGAATGCTTCATTTGCATCAGTTGCTTTTGAATGGTTGTACCTTTGTGTATTGTATATAAAACATCTTTTGCGGTAGTAAAAAAAAGCTGGTTATTTACATTGAAGAAATCAACGATGGCTTCCCTTACAATATAGCTATGCAATCTTTTGAATTGATGGTTTTTTTCCGCATACACATCCAGTTGCCCATTTGCATTCAATAACCACATCCTGTTAAATTCATCAATAGATATTTTATTGATAGTCGATTTTTGTGTCGGCAAAACACAAAAACGAAAAGTGTCAGCCTTTTCATCATACCAACTTAAACCGGCTTTTTGATTTAAACAATAAACGGTTCCGGCCGTATCCACTACCATTGCGTACTCCTGCTCGCTAACCTTACTGCGTTTATTTTTGTTATAGAAGTAGTTATAAAATTTGCCGGTACGCTTTTCATATCTCGATATCCCTTCAATAGTGGTTACCCAGATATTGCCCCGCTTGTCTTCAGTAATACGCTGGATAACATTGCTCCCAATACTTTTAAAATCGTTCTCTTTACTATAATTAAATACATGAAAAATGTTACCGTCGTACATATTCAGGCCGTCCCATGTTGCTACCCATAATAAATTACTGGCGTCCTTAAAAATGTGGTTGATGGAACTATTAGAAAGCCCGTTGCGGTTATCATAATGCTGCACAAAAAACGGATCTGCCGGATCAGCATTTGCCTGCACACGAAGAAATGCTAAAGCAGACAGAAGATAAAAAAACTGAAGAGTTTTCTTCATGATAATAGTGCTTGTTAAAAACAAATGCAGTCGTTATGGGTAAAGCGAAGCAAGTTATTCCTGCTCCTTTTGGAAAGCTATTGTAAGTTAACGTTATTAAAATAACAGCAGAAAAAACAGGTTACTATAGTAAATAAGAGATAAAATAATGAACAATTATTTTTTGAGCCAAGCAGTCCCGATCTATCGGGATCAATTAAGCTTCATTGGCAGCCAGTCCCGATCCTTTATCGGGATCTCACTCTTGTACATTCTATCAATGAGGAGCAAAATACCAGGTCACTAATTTATCACTTGCGCAGTATACGTCAGGTTTGAACGAAAATAAAACGAACATGAAAAAGACCATTCTACACCGTATGCTCAGCAAAAACAATTTTCCTTTTCTTTTTCAAATCGGTTAAAAAAATTTGTTCATCCGGAACGAAATAATTTATCTTTGTTGCTAAGATACTTACTTATAAAGACAACTATCGCATGAGCAAATCAGCAGACAACGACAAGATCCAACATTTCCGGACAGTTAGCCGTCAATATTCGGATACCTCGATCTTAATGCATGAAGCCATCGCACGAAAGGCCGGTCTCTCCGGAACAGATCACAAATATCTTGGCCTTATTATGCAAACGGAAGAAATGACCGCAGGTGAACTCTCTAAAATAACAGGACTAACCACAGGTGCAGTTACAGGCTTGATTGACCGGCTTGAAAAGAAAAGGCTGATTAAAAGACAATTTGTAAAACATGACCGGCGGAAGGTTATTATTGTTCCTAACACGCAAAACGCTACTAAACTTTTGCAGCCTCTTTTTGCTGAACTGCAAAACAACACCGCAAAATTAATCGCCACATTTTCGGAAAGTGAAATACAAACAATTGAGCGATACTTTCTTTCAGCAATCGAAATAATGAAAGAAACAACGCAAAATATCAACGATAAATAAAAACAAAAACAATGGGAAATATTACGACCAATTACTTTACAAGAGCTGAAAGCTGGCTGTTTATCACAACGCTTATTTATTTCCTAATGAACGGCGCACAAATTTTTGAAACAGCGGTTCTTGTTCCTAAGTGGACAGCCTCGCCGCCTGAATCTTTTAAAATACTTGCTGATAAAAATGGAACAAGCCTGAAAACTTTTTGGATAGTGTTTCATTCCCTGCATGAACTCACGTTCATACTTGCCATTGTTTTTTGTTGGAAGATTGATCCTGTTCGAAACTGGTTGCTGATTTTGTTTGCCATCCATTTTGCTGTAAGGGTTTGGACACTTACTTATTTTGCCCCCAATATTATCGACTTTCAAAAAATCGCCGATACAGCAAGTTCAGGCAAAGACCTTATTAGCAGGACTTCTCTTTGGCAAAAGTTGAATTATGTAAGGGTTGCAATGTTTATAGCAGTGTCAATTGCATTAATTCCTTTGTGCATAAAATTGATGAAATTTAGATATGCATAAATAACTAACAGTACTGAATAAAAGAAGAGCAATACGAGCAGAAAAACTATCACAATCCTAAAAACGGGCAGCAAGTGTACCTTATGAGTAACGGACTTTCTTATTCGCACGATGCAGATGGCCGCTGGTATATAGAAGGTTGATCGTTGAACCGGCCTGCATATTTACATTGCAGGCAATTATAATTTTGGCCAAAATAAAAAGCCGGCGACTACCGGCCTTTTTTAAAATATAAGCTTACTATTTATTAAGACTGCCACGAATTTCGTCCGGCAGATGATGCCTGCGTTTCCGTTTCTATTCGTTCGATTTCCTGGTAGGCCATATCATTCACGTCATCCCTGAAATCGTCAATTTTGTCATTGAAGGATTCTTTCAAATCATTAAACCTGTTCCGTAGATCATCTCCTTGTCGTGACAATTTGCGGCGGGTCTCAGATCCTTTGGCAGGAGCATATAAAATTCCTAAAACAGCACCAACCGTTACACCAATAAATAAGGTTTTAATAGTACTCATGATTACATTTTTTAGTAGATAAATGAAATAATAACTCACGTAGATCACTCGGAATCCATCTACATAAAAGAAAAAATTATGCCAACCGCGAGTCTGTTTAAATAAAGGCTCCTGTCCACAATTTTCCCCAATTTTATCGCCATTAATCTTTGCTGTATTATAAGTCAGTTGAATTAAAAGTATCACCCTGCTTAACATCACCCGTTTCAAAACCTTTTTTAAACCAATACATGCGCTGCGCAGAAGTACCATGTGTAAACGATTCCGGTACTATATAACCCTGCGCCTCTTTTTGCAAACGATCATCGCCGATTGCATTTGCAGCCGTGAGCGCATCATTGATGTCATCTGCATTGATAATATTTCTGCCATCCTCCGATTTAAGTTTTTGCGCATGATTGGCCCAAACGCCTGCATAAAAATCAGCCTGCAGCTCCAGCTTTACAGAATATTGATTGTATTGCTCCTTACTAACACGGCCCTGTAAACGTTGCATTTTATCACTTAAGCCCAATAAATTTTGGATATGATGTCCGACCTCGTGAGCCACCACATAAGCCATCGCAAACTCGCCGGGAGCATGGAACCGGGTTTGCAGTTCCTCATAAAAAGACAGATCAATATATAACTGTTTATCGCCGGGGCAATAGAAAGGCCCTGATGCGGAGCTTGCATTGCCACAAGCAGATTCCACCACATTTCGGAACAGCACAAGTGTGGGTGGCGGATAACTCTTGCCCATTTGGGGTAATAGTTCGCCCCATACATCTTCTGTAGTGGCCAGTACAACTTTTACAAATTTCGCTCTTTGTTCATCTGCCGCCTGCTCCTGTGGCGACATTTGTTCCTGCTGTGCCTGGGTTGGAAGCTGCGGTAACCCGGTGGTACCATCCCCGCCTCCCAACAAAAAATTTAGTACCAGTGCAATAACGCCGATGATGCCGCCGCCTGCTACAAGTTTGCCGCCAGACATTCCCCTGCGGTCATCTACATTGCTGCTTTCTCTTCTTCCTTGCCATAACATAATGAATCGTTTTTATTGTTCAATTAATATCAATTAAAAAGCATGCCTGATTTTTGCTATACTATATTTATTGATCACCTTGTATGAAATTATTACAGACATGTCTTTCTAATATGGCGAAGCTGTTCTATAGAAAGGTATACTGTATTGAAAATAAATTTTAATGGTTGCAGCGAAAATTTATTTGTTGTAACTTTTACCTTCAAACATCCTTTTATGAAACAGTATCATTTAATATCACGGATAGCGATTTATTTGCTATCCGTTGTTTTGTTCGTATTTGGGGTTTTCCATTTTTTACATCCCCACGACTTGTTGGTCTTTGTGCCTTCGTTTATGCCAGGAGGTATCATTTGGGTATACTTTGTTGGCGCTGCATTTATATTGGTTGCACTTTCGTTCCTTACCAATAAACTGGTAAAGGTTGCGGGATACGTGCTGGCAGTGCTTTTAATCGTATTCATTCTCACCATTCATATACCCAATTATATGAATGCAGGAGATAAAGAAATGCGACAAATGGCGCTTATCAACATACTGAAAGATACGGCAATAGTCGGCTTTGCATTACATGTTGCCGCAGGCGCCCATCATCAAAGACTGCATTTGGAAAATAGTGATTAAGATGATGCAGCTATCTCTTAAAAAGGCTGTTCATTAACGTTAGCAGTAAGATAGTCCGTACCAATGTTAATGAATTTATCTGTTCTATTAAAACCCGCTTTTATTCCCAGTGAAAATTAGCTGCAAGCTACTCTTCACAGAACCTGCCATCGATTTTTTGATCGCTCACCTGCTAGCAGGCAGATTTAAAATCAATTCAGCAAATCATTCCTGGTTGCGCAAATTTTTATACTAATTGTTATTAGAAAATTATTCATTACCTAAACTTTATTGTATGAACATCCTTCAACGTTTCGAGCAATGGGGTGACAGTCATCACCCAAAATGGCTGGATATTATTCGTATAATCCTGGGCGTTTTTCTTTGTTATAAAGGTATCGATTTTCTTCAAAACATGGGATCGCTCATGAGCATCATGTCTAATAAAGTACAGTTCAACTCCCTGATGTTTATTGTACTTGGTCATTACGTGGTATTTGCTCACATTATCGGCGGCATCTTATTAACCATTGGTTTATTTACAAGGTTTGCATGCCTTATACAAATACCTATAATGATAGTTGCAGTTCTTTTTATAAACACAGGAGGAAATATGATGCGGCCTTATTCTGAATTTTTTCTTTCACTTGTTGTTCTGTTGTTATTGGTTTATTTCCTTATAGTGGGAAATGGTCCGTGGTCCTTTAAACTGGCAGATGAAGAACGGAAGAATATCGGCTAAACCTGTCTGCTGAGTTGTAAAATATGCTGCAATTCCAAAGATAATTACTGAGTTAGCAGTAGCTCTGTAGTTTAACAGACAAATGAGATTGGAAGACTGAAGATATAAAAGGCAAAAAAATTACAGCAATATTAAAGAACTTAATATCGGTACGGTAAAAAGTGGTTGCCATTGTTAAGGCGGTAATTATTCGTAATACCATGCTTCATGCACGTGATCAGAAGGATGTGTTGTAGCGTCCAGTACTTCCAGGATCTCAGCAATATTATTTGCCGGGATGCCGACCTTTCTTGCGTGATCACGAATTACTTCTTTGTTGGGAGCAGTGTAAATGCAGTACATTTTGTTGTCTGTTAAATAGCTGTGCTCCCATTGAATCTGGGGACCGATCTGGGTTAAAATATCACCGGAGATTTGGGTGATAGCTTCAAGTTGCTTGTCGGTAAGGTGACCAGCCCCTGGTATTTCTCTTTCAATTATATACTTAGGCATACGCTTAAATTTTAATGAATGAAAAGATAAATTGGATGTCTATAAATGTACGCTGATTTTTTGCAGAATGCAATACCCGTTAGGCTATTTTACTATTAATTCTAAACATCTTCGGATTGAATTTACACCCTGATATTATCTGTGGTTTTGTTTAGATAAATAAAATCCGGCGAGTTTTGATGTGAGATTAACTGTTTTAAAGTTTGCCGCAAGTGGCTATCCGGCATAAAAATATTACTTTCACGGCTTTAAGAAAATGTATGCACAAGATCAAACCGGAAGTTGATATTATATTAAGCGTTTTAAAAGAAACGCAGACGGCATACCCAGCCTCTGCCTTTATCAAAAGCTTATTATTTCAGTACCAGGAAAGAGGTGGCCTCAGCAAAAAACAATTAGAAGGTTTGCATAGTAAGGCATCGGATGTAAAAACTATTGCTCCAGGCAAATTGGCCACTTTAGAAGCCATCATATTAAAAAAGCCTACACGGTACAAGTCTGAATTACCCGTAGCTGCTGCCGAGCCCGGTAAGGATGTTCGCCTGCAAAAAATCATCGATGATATTCTTGAAAAGTATCCCGCTCACAAAAGGGTATTATTCTTTAAAATGAAGTTTGATAACAATGAAATCATTCCGGCAATTGAGAAGGCGGAACTGGAGCGGTTTCATAAATTGCTGATAAAATAAGGCCAGCTCTTCGGATCAAAATCCCTTTACCTTCATCGTGTTAGGGAACTCTAAATCTTAAACCCAGGAAAATGAAAAGCCGCCAGTTATCCTTGTTCAGTTTGAGAATACAATTAAAGGGTATTAACTTTTTTGTAGGTCTTACGCTTATTTTTATTTCCCTTCTATCTCCTAAAATTTCGATTAGCCAGGTGGTAAATGGTTGTACCGACCCACTGGCAAATAATTACAATGCCGCTGCCAATGTAAATGACGGAACATGTGCATACAACAATACATCTTATACTCCACCTGTAAAAGTAAGTCCACTCAGCGACACACTCGTTGAGAGCAGTGGTCTTCAAATGGCGGGTAATTATTTATGGAGTTTTAATGATGGTGGCGGAGCAGCGGCTATTTACAGGATCGATACCGTTACAAAAAATATTTTGCAAACAGTAAATTTGGCAAATGCCACTAATGTAGATTGGGAAGATATTGCCTTTGATGGCGCCAGCTTTTATATCGGTGATATTGGCAACAATGCAAATGGCGCCCGTACCAATCTTACAATTTATAAATTTCCTTTCGCCGCCATTCCCGATTATATAGCTAACCCAGTGGTAACGATACCCGCGGCTTCAATTGGCATTATCCATTTTACTTATAGCGATCAGCCACAACCTCCCGTACCGGTAGCAAATAATTTTACGAAATTTGATTGCGAAGCAATGATCGCAGATAGTGGTAAGATCCATCTTTTTACCAAAGATTGGATAAACCTTACCACCACTCATTACGTGGTAGATGATACTCCCGGAACTTATATTGCCGTACCTGTAGAAACTCTCGCTACCAATTACCTGGTTACAGGAGCAGACAAAGCTCCGGGTCAAAACCTGGTAGTGCTGCTCGGTTACCAAAATTCAGGAACTGCAAATCATTTTATGCATTTGTTATCGGGCTATAGCGCTGGTAAATATTTTAATGGTAATAAACGGTGGCTCGATCTGCCGGACGTGTTTACGATGGGGCAGGCGGAAGGGATTACATTCAGAAATGGCGTGTACGGATATATTAGCAACGAAAAATTTGTGCGCTACTTCGGTTCGATACCAATAATTATTACACAAAAATTAAGGTCATTTAATATCAGCAGCTTTGTTTCCAGCCCGGCAGGTATTTATCGTTTTACCGGAAACGGTAATTGGGATGAAGCAACAAATTGGAACAATAATGAAGCGCCGCCATCTCCACTTTCGCCGGGCAGTGAAATTGTCATTGATCCTGTTTCGGGTGGCAAATGTGTTTTGAATATTCCATACACAGTTTTGGCCGGTGGCACGTTAACCGTAATGTCAGGAAAGGAATTTGAAGTAACCGGCAATCTCACTATCAGTCAATGAGCACGAGATTTCTGAAAAAGGTGCAATGAAAATATCTTTATTAAGGGCAATAAAAAAACCGCCTGTTACCGGCGGCTTTTTTAATAAGTTGAGAGCTATTTTATGCTTAGCTAAATAAACCACCTTTTTTCAAGGCACGGGTTCCTTCGCCAATCTTAAATCCATTTTGATATATCTGGATGGTATAATTTCCTTGTTGGAAATTAGAGCCTGGCTTGAACGCGAATTCCACGTTTTTCCTTTTAGCTGTTTCCAGTTCAACAGGAACCTTAGCAGTAAAAGATTTGTCGCCTTCTTCTCTTGTTGTAAAAGTTCCCTGGTTAGCTCCGTCAGTAACAACTGGTTTGCCATCAGGGCCTATTACCAATACATATAAATCAGTTGTACCTGGTTGAGCAATTCTATTATCTACATCAAAACTAACCACCATTTTATCAACACGCTTTGCAACAGTAGAAACTTTTTCTTTACCGTTATTTTTAACATTGATAGGTGTGATTGTGATGTTTGAGGCATTTAGGGTAGACGCAATATCTACTTTCTTTTCAAGCTCTTGCTTAATAGTTGTAGTAGTTGTCAAATCCTGTGTTAACTTATCTTTTTCCTGGTTTAATACAACTTTATCAGCGGTTAAAGTCTCATTATCTTTTGACAGGCGGGCAATTTCCACTTCCATATTTTCGATCTTGCCATTTAGGGTAGCGATCAGTGTTTTCGCTCTTCCTAACTCTGCCGCAGACGCATTCTTTTTATTAAGGATACTACGGATCTCAGATTTTACTTTTGAGATCTCACTGTTCTTTGCTGTTAATTTAGATTCAAGACCTGTATTAATAGAAGACATAGAATCAAGGCGAGCCAACGAAGCATCGAAGCTTTTTTGCACATCGCTCTTTTCGTCCGTTACTGTTGCTATTGTTGTTTCTTGTTTTTTAATTACTTCGCCTGTTTTATTTTTGTCTACCGCCGTATAAATGCCGAGACCAATAACGCCGGCAGCTAAAATACCAATAATGGCATTTTTATAATCCTTTTTTACGGGTCTGCTTTCCGGATTACTTGTTGGAAAGTTATCTGTAGTATTCATGATATTAAGTTTTAGATGTAATTTAAATCTGTAAAGAAATAAGTAAAAAATTGGTTATTTTGGCGCCCGGCTCGTAGATTTCCAAAATCGTGCCATAATTTTTTTTATTCTTTTACTCTGCTTCAGAAAAAGTTGATTTTAAAGGGGTTGCACAAGGAAGAAAAAAAAAGTGTTAAGAATTTTGCAACATGGATTATAGCGTTTAACAGTTATTTCATCCAATAAGAGTACTAAATATTATTAACTGGCTTTGCTATTTTCCGTAGATACTGTTTTTTTAGAAAAGAAGACAGCTTTGAAAACCTTACTTTGAGTTTCTATTAATCTAATTGTGCTGCGTGCTACTGGTCTGCTGCCAAGTTTTGGATAACACTTGTTCAGATTTGTACAAATCAACATAGAATTTTGTACCTTCAATCAAATCTTCAGAAGACGAATAGTTTTCTATAAATTCAGATTTTATCATTATTCAAATAATAAAAAAAAATTAAAATAAAATAGAAAAAGCATTATGGCAGAAACCTGGAACAAAAAAGAAAAGGAAAAGAAAAAACAGCAGAAAAAGAAAGACAAGGCTGAGCGGAAACAAGAGCGGAAAGAGAGCAACAAAGACAACAATAATTTTGAAGACATGTTAGCTTACCTTGATGAGAATGGCAACTTATCTTCCAAGCCGCCGGATCCAAAGAAGCGGATGGTTGTAAATGCAGAAGACATAGAAATTGGCGTACCTAAACAAAAACCTTTAAATCCCGAAGATCTTATTCGCCAGGGAATAGTTACTTTCTTTAACGACGCCAAGGGCTATGGTTTTATTAAAGACCTTGTAACACAGGAAAGTGTTTTTGTACATATCAATTCACTTACAGAGCAGATAAAGGAAAACAATAAAGTAAGTTTTGAAATTGAAATGGGCCCCAAAGGCGCCATTGCGACAAATGTGAAATTGGTAAAATAATTTTCCCCGCTCAAAGAACACATCAGTTAAAAAATCAAGCTTAGAATAATTAAATAGCCGGAGTCGCCGGTACTTGAAATTCTTTAATTGGATTTTTAGGTACCAGCTTTACTCAGACAATTCTTTACAGGTCCTCTCCCCCAAAACGCTAACTCCCGCAAAGGGAACTCTCTCTCTGTTTAGCTGGTTGTATAAGCTAATATTGCGTTGGTGAACAAAAGTTTTGCTTTATAGATATATCACAAAGAATTTTGCTCCAAAGAATTTTTTGCACCCTTAACTTTGGCTTAACCAAATTGTAATCCACTAACGCTAACTTCAATCCAAAACAGTATCGTATAGGCACTTATTTGGAGTTCAGGTAGTAAATTCGGCTTCATTGTTGCATATATATAACACGAAAGGGATTTTATTTACCCGAACTAATGCTACCCGGCCCATGATAACCACCTACAAGCCCAAAGCCTATGTTAAACATTATAACCAATGCTAAATAGATGAAACCAATTGACGCCGGTTATACACGGCAGTACAAATTACAACCACAGCAACAAAAACAAAACTCCAGCAATAATACCTTAATTGTAAACCTTAAAGCGATGAGCCGTTATATAACCCTTGTAAAAAGAAACCTGGTTTTTATACTCCCTTTCCTTTTCACGAGCAATGCAATTGCACAGAAAGTTGTATCCGCTTCATTGTTTTCGATAGATTTAAGCAAACCAGGTTTTGACAAAATCGTTAGAAAGCGGACTACCCTTTCGATCTCCTATAGAGAAATAAATAGAATTTTAGTAAGTAAGCCTACGCAATTAGAGTTGGAAATTCCTTTTGAAGGCAAAATATTGTCGATGCAATTGGAAAGATATTATCCTTTATCCAAGGCATTCCAGGTTACCATTTCGACACCCACAGGCAACTCCGAATGGTACCCTTATGAAGAAGGCCTTTTTTTTAGGGGCACAGTCAAGAACCAAAATAAATCCTTTGCCGCGGTAAGTTTTTTTAATGGAGAATTTGCTGGTGTTATTTCGGATGAAAAGAGCAACATTGCAATCGGGGCGGTAAAACAAAACGGGTTACCGTCAAACGACTACATCATTTATCGAAGTACGGATGCCATTGTTCCATTTATCCTTAATTGTGCAACGGATGATGCCAACAACATCCCGGCTCCGCAGCATCGGCCACTACAGGCAAATACCACCACTACAATCGGATGTCCTGTTGATGTATACGTTGAGGCTGACCATGCTTTATATTTAGCAAATGGGAGTAATGTAAGCAACACGGTTAATTTTGTTGCTACAGTTATGAACGGCGTTTCAGTAGTGTATCTGAATGAAAATATTAGTTTACAATTGCGGGAAGTAAAAGTATGGACAACGGCAGATCCGTATGTTGGTCTCAGCGATGCAAAGCCAATTTTAAAAGCATTTGAAATCAACATGGCTATTGGCTATAATGGGGATGTGGCGCAACTACTCTCTAGCCGTAAAATGAATAGCAATGTAACGGGAATTGCTCCGGTAGATGTGTTGTGCAAACCAAACCCAGGTGATAGGTGCTCCTTTGTTTCCTCCCTGAATGCCACAAATCCAACCTCTGATATAAATACGTACCTCGCTGCCCATGAGTTAGGCCATAACTTCGGCTCGCTGCATACCCAAAACTGTTCCTGGGTTGGCGGCGCATTGGATAATTGTGTTGCTCCTGAAGGAACCTGTGCACCAGGCCCTGCCCCTGTAAATGGAGGAACCATTATGAGTTATTGTACGGTTAACCTTGCAAATGGCTTTGGAAAACAACCGGGAGATCTGATACGGGCAAAGCTTTTAGGCGCAACCTGTGTTTGCAATTGTAATAACATGGAAGTGTCCGCCACATCAGGAAGTGTGATCTGCAGCTCAAATGGCTCTGCAGTTGCCACGGTCAGCGGGTTAACGGGTGCCGCGAAATTTTTGTGGGATAATGGGGAGACCAATGCTACTGCTACCAGGCTTACAGCAGGTTGGCACTATGTTACTGTCACTAGTCAAAATACCGCTGCCTGTAAAATTATAAAGGGAGTTAAAGTAGCCGGTACAATCGGCCAGGCACCCGCTATACCAACCATAACCAACGTCAACAATACCCTGGTTTCTTCGGCACAAAGCGGAAATCAATGGTTTTTAAATGGTGCAGCAATTATAGGGGCCACCAGCAAATCCTACCAGCCCGGCATTGATGGAGATTATGCAGTACTCGTCACCGTAAATGGCTGTAGTTCAATTTCGGTACCCTTCCATTTTTCGAGCCAACCCAGGCCGAATACAGATATAAAAATTTTCCCAAACCCGGTCAGTCAAAATCTGACGATCAATAACAATAGTAATAAGCCGCTCCTTATTCAATTGGTAAACATGCTCGGCCAAACCTTATTTACGTCTATCACCTCCAACGCAAATGTTACTATAGATATGCGCAGGTATTCCGCAGGAGCCTATATACTCGCCATTACAAACAGCGACACGGATGAAAAGATCAAAAAAATTCTGATCAAAGAATGATGATTTGGAAGCCACGTAAAGGCTATTCACTCCTCCACGCTCCGCAATTGAATTACAAAATAATTGATTACAGCAGTTGTTTTTCATGGCCATATTGCGGCGTTATAAATGAAGACTACCGGCTCTTGCACATTATGGGAAGCTACATACTAAATGCAATTAGACACTTCGGATATCTTTTGCCAGGTTCGCAAAACCTTGCCAGGTATTGTTTTAAAGTATTTGCCAGTTTAATGTTTTATATTTTTAGCTACCAGCGTGATAGCCGGTAACACCTGGCAGACCCCTTATAGAAGCCAAAGATCGAACTGCATCGCAGGGTTGATTTTTCCTACTCGATTTTTTTGAGTTATAATTAGAATCTGGCAGATTAAAATTATTTCTGACTTCCTGGATGACGACCTCTCCTATATCTACCACCCCGAATCCAAATAACTTGCTGAAAAGCTGCGTGAAAGCATTGCCGGTAAAACAAAGTGTGGTGCTTTTCTAAAACAATTTAAACGCATATTTGACGTTTAAAGCCCGTAGAATACCTTCTTATTTTGAAAATATTATAAGGATTTAATTGGGGTTTCCGGGGTCTAAAAGCCTCCGTATTCCTGAATTAACATATATTTATGTCCAAAATAATGACCACAGCAATAACTGTAACCTGCTGACACAAATAGGAATAGATGAGCCGTTATGAAAACAAAATTATTTTGACGCTATCTGATATTCGCTTTTTTGTTGCAGATTTTATTAATTAAAAAAATTAATTTATTTGATCAACCCGGACATTGTTTAAATCGCCTTGTATGAAATTTGAAATAATACTGATAGAGACCTGCTTAATTCAGCGTGCAAAGATTACCTGGTTCTACAGATAAAATCTTTACTTCCTCTAATCTTGTTCCTCCTCTTTTAAATCTTTTGCATCATTTATTTTTTGAAAAAAAAGAGCGATATCAAATAACAACCTGGTAAAAAATCCATTTTCGAATATTCACCTGATTCGTAACTCTATTTTTGAGAGTGTAGTATAAAGCATTAATAACGATTGCAGACCTGATCTCATAAAAACAACCAACATAAAAAACTAAAAGCATAGCAAATTATGATACCGAAAACTAAAATTTTTCGATTCATAGTGTCGTTATAATTAACTGATTAAAATGAAGAACAAGCCCTTTAATAAGACCGTTACTGCCAACACCGGAAAGGATATTCTTAAATTATTTAATGCAAAAAAGGATAAGCAAAAAGACCTTGCGGTCGTATCGCCTTCCGGTGAGACCGAAGAGGCCCTCTTCGATATCTGGAAAACTTTATTGCACCATGAAAATTTTGGGGTCAACAACGATTTTTTCCAGGTGGGAGGAAATAGCATAAAAGGGATTCAGTTAGTGGCCCGTATCAATAGGCATTTTTCTGTTCAAATCGGCCTCACAGATATATTTTTACAACCCACAATCGCACAAATAGCAAGCCTTGTTGGCGACCGTCAAAAAAGTAGCTTACACTCATCAATAATTACGGTGCAGCCCCGCCCGGATCGTATTCCGTTATCATTTAGCCAGGAGCGGTTATGGTTTATTGATAGGCTGGAAGGTAGTGTGCCATATCATCTTCCTGTAGTGTTGCGATTAAAAGGAAATGTAAACAAAGATATTTTAGGAAGGGTCTTCCAGGAAATCGTAAATCGTCACGAGGCGCTTCGCACAGTGATAGACGAAATAGAGGGCCAGGCATCGCAAAAAATACTGGAGAAGAACGCATGGCAATTAGAGCATATTGACGGTTCCGTTTATAGCGACGATAATAAAAGTTTACAGAAATACATTGACAAATTAGTTATAGCACCGTTTGATCTGTCGAAAGACCACATGGTCCGATGTACTTTGATCAGCCTGGACCAGGAAGATCATTTCCTAGTAGTAACCATGCATCATATAGCTGCCGATGCCTGGTCAATGACTGTAATTGTAAATGAGGTCGTGCAACTTTATGCATCCTTTATAGAAGGTGGAAGTAGCAATTTAGCGCCACTTCCATTACAGTATGCGGATTACGCGTTATGGCAGCGTAATTATCTACAGGGGGAAATATTGGATAAGAAGATTGGATACTGGAAAGATAAACTCCGGGATGTTGCAGCATTGCAATTGCCGGTTGATCACACCAGGCCGTCGGTTCAAAAAAGCCATGGCGCTTCGCTGGATTTTAAAATAGATAAAGAATTATCCGCAGAGCTGGAACTGTTGTGCCAGCAGGAAGGCACAACTATATATATGACTTTGCTCGCTGCTTTCAATG
>JBDSAP010000098.1:0-15477 GCA_039922055.1 Ferruginibacter sp. | reverse complement strand
GGTTCACAATATTCATCGCGGCTGTCGCCGGGGAAATCAAATGACTCCAGGCGTACCATTTGTCTACCAGCGGCTCTAATACCACGTTGGGCTTAAGGTACAGTTGATTCGTACTCATAATTAAAAGGGTGTTTTATGAAGATATAATTTTCGTGAAATAATTTCTATGATCCTGTAAGCGTGGTCGAAAATAAAAAAATGCTTTCCCGGCAATCTCTTAAAATCTACAATATGTGCGGTTTCTTTTTGCCAAAGTTGAATGTCTTCCAATTCCATATCTTCTTCAGTACCGGTAATCACGGTAATAGGGATATTGAAAGGCGCTCTTTCTTCGTACACATACTCTTCACTTATTTTGAAGTCAGAACGAAGAATAGGTTCAAAATAGTATAGCAGTTCCTCGTTATTCAATATTTCATCAGGCATACCATCCAGATCCTTTATTTCCTGTATAAAATCTTTTTGGTTCATCTGGTACCGTTTCTTCTCCGTACGTGATAAAGAGGACGGGCCGGTAGTGCCGGTAATAAAAATATGCGAAGGAGGGCGGTGATTGTTGTCAACCAATTTGGCGGTTAACAGGTAAGCCATTAGCCCTCCCAGGCTGTGGCCATAGATCGCATAGTCCTGGTTGGGATCGATCAGGGCGCTCACCTGCTTATAAAGATCATTCGCTACTTCGTTTACATCCAAGGGCAGGGGTTCTTTTATTCTTGCCCCCCTACCAGGGTAATCAAGACAAATAAGGTTTAAAAACGCAGGCGCTTTTTCCACAAACTCCCGGTAAGAATACTTGTTACCGCCTGCAAATGGCAAACAAAAAAGATTTGTTGTTTTTTTCATTCAAATACTTAGTTAATGGATTGATCTCCTTCGCAGGAAAAATTTCGAGGTAAAAAAGGTTTGCCTGTTCTGATTTTATTTATTTAATTTTTTATCTTTTTGAGATAAAAAGAAGCCCGGTTAAAGAGATAAAATTCGGGCGGGATTCTGCTGCAAAATAACCAAAAAAGTTAACATCCGCGGCGATGCCAGCGGGTTTGGGCAAAAATTTCTGAAAACGTAATTTATTTACCCGATTGGGAAATAAAAGGGCCGGAATGGGGAAGAGCAGATCTATAATTGGATTGCCGTAAGTTTCACAATGGGAGATTTGCAATCGGTGCATAACCAGGATACATGAGCTGGATCAAGCAGGATTTCATTCAGATACCAGGTTTCATTTTCCCAATGAATGCTGTTGTCCCTGATGACCACCTGGTTAACAGGAACATTGAGACCTGACCCGATAACCTTTAAGAACGCTTCTTTTTTTGTCCATAAGGTATAAAAAGCGTGGAGCTGTTTGGCTGAATTTAAAACCGCTTGCCATTCTTCCTCATAAAAGAATTGAGTGAAATCAATCAGCGGTATTTCCTTTATCTCCTCCACATCTATCCCCACCTTGTTAATGTCGCTGATGGCACATAAAACATATTGACCGGAATGGGTAATGTTGAAATTGATATGCGCTTCTAAATAGGGTTTTTGAAACTCGGTATATTTTAAATGTGCAAGGGAATAGCCCTGGATATTGAATGTTTCCAATCCCCACTTTAATAGGGTATGCCCAACCAGTGAACGCTCCGCATCCTGCCAATGCCTGTAGGAGCCAATTTTTTCTTTAATAAAAACGGGCAGTTCGTTAAAATATTTATTATATGCTGCAGCAGGCAATCTATTTTCCATCCGGTAATAAAATACATGAATCATAACAATCTTTAAAAATTGAAAAGCTTAAAGCCTGCCCCAGTGACGATTATAATCCGGCGTTGCTTATTGAAGGCTGGTATGTTACCAGTTGCCCAAAGCTGCAAAAGTAAAAGAGGGCGATGCAACGATGATGCCATGAAAAACAAATGCCCGGACAAAAAATATTTTGCTAACAAAGCGGCATGGAACATAATTATGCATGACCATCTACCCTAACTCAAACATATCCTTCAGTTCTTTATTACTCAGGTTACCTATCCAGCTTTCACCGGTGTTTACGGTAAGGTTTGCAAGCGCTTTTTTGCTTTGTATCATTTCATTAATACGTTCTTCAAACGTGCCCTTAGTAATGAACCGATGTACCATTACATTGCTCTTTTGGCCAATGCGGTAGGCCCGGTCTGTGGCCTGTGCTTCTACCGCGGGATTCCACCACAAGTCGTAATGGATTACATGGTTAGCCGCAGTGAGGTTTAAACCTGTGCCGGCTGCTTTCAAAGAAAGAATAAAGATTTTATCGGCTGGATTGCTTTGGAAATTATCTACCATTTCCTTGCGCTGCTTTAGATTGCAACCGCCGTGATAAAACATAGGCGTTTCGCCAAAACGCTCTGTGATAAAGTGTTTCAGCAGGTTACCCATTTCGGTAAATTGAGTGAAGATCAATACCTTTTCACCGCTTTCTGTAATACTTTCTAATTTATCAAAGAGTAATTCCATTTTACCACTCAGCGAAGCATCCAACACATTGTTTTTTAAAAACTGGGTAGGGTGATTACAGATCTGCTTCAATGCCAATATCATTTGCAAAACCAGTCCTTGTCGTACAAATAGCGATTTGTGATCAACCGTTTCCATTGATTCAATAGCTTCCAATGCCTTATGCAAGGTTTTTTCGTAAAGGCTTGCCTGCTCTTTGGCAAGATGGCTATAGCTGTCTATTTCAATCTTATCAGGTAGATCGCTAATGATGGTTTTATCAGATTTTAACCGGCGCATTAAAAATGGCGCTGTAACCGTTTTTAATTTTTCTGCAACAGCTATATCGTTCCGGTTTTGTATCGGCGTGGCAAAGTTTTCCCTGAAATCAGTAAGGCTGCCAAGAAAACCCCGATTGGAAAAATCCATAATGCTCCACAATTCACTCAACCTGTTTTCTACGGGCGTGCCGCTCATCGCAATAAAGGTATTAGCCGGAATACTTTTGATGGCTTTGCTCTGCGCCGTTTCAGGGTTCTTGATGTTTTGAGCCTCATCGGTTACCACCACATGCCACTTCATTTTTTTTAACTGATCCGCATCACCGCGAGCTAATCCGTAGGAGGTAAGCAATACATCGTAATCGCTGCTCTTTTTCATTTCGCGGCTGGTGCCGTGATATAAGCTGCATCTTAACGAGGGCGCAAATTTTTCTATTTCTGCCTGCCAGTTAGTAAGCAAGCCTGTTGGCGCAATCACTAATGCTTTTTCATTTTCAAATGCGCCTTCTTCCTTGTATTTAAGCAGTGTGGTGATAACCTGCAATGTTTTACCAAGGCCCATGTCGTCTGCGATTACACTGCCGAAACCTATTTTCGTGTTGCGGTACATCCACGAAAAGCCACGTTGCTGGTAAGGCCGCAACGAAGCGTTAATACCCTGTGGCAATGGAATATCTTTTTGGTTGGTAAGCTCCTTTATTATTTGTTTTACTTCCTCTGTGATAGCTACTCCGGCGCCATAATAGTCATTGCTTAATGCAATACGCAGCATTTCATAAGCGCTCAGCTCTTTAGTGGAAGCAAAGTGTTTGTGTAATTTTTCCAGGTCACCCTGGCTTACATAGATATAGTTGGTTTTGTATTTAATTAACCCATCAGAATTTTTCAGAAGTTTTTTGAATTCATCTTCATTCAGCAACGTGTCGCCAATAGCTACCTGCCAATCAAAATCAAGCAGTTTATCAAGCCGCATAAACCCTTTGCCATCTTTTGCTTTTTGTTTAATACGAACGCTTGATTTAGGTTTAAGAATATGCTGAAGCGATTTTGGCAAAAGAATAGTGATATCGAGTAACTGTATAGCAGGTATGGCCTGCATCAAAAAAGGGGTAAAAGTATTGGTGTTCATCGTTATCAGCGTATCTCCCTTGCTATTGATGTACTCGTCCAATCCAGGAATAAAAGAGCTCAGTTGCGACAAAGACTGCAATATCTGAAAACGTTGCTGCTGATGCTTTTTGAGCGTGATCACCTCCCGCAAGGCAATAGGCTCTTCGGGTGGTTGATTGGCTGACTGGATATCAATAGTTATCAGAAATGCTTCATCCTTCAATTCTTCTACTCTAATCACTGGTTTGTAATTGCCCTGCGTAAGATAATAACGTTGCAGCCAGGCCTGTATGCCGCCAGGCAACGCTTGCTGTCCGGGCATATTAAAGGCGTGTGTATAATTGCTAAAGAACAGATCGCTGAATATATCGCCTTTTGTATCTTCTACAAGTTGAAACACGATTGCATCTATCCATATCGAAAGCAGGGAGACCAGGGCATTTTTTTCAATACCAGTGTTTGTTTTACCGGTAAATAGCAAGATACCTTTCGGTAGTGTTTCTCCCAGTTTTTCAACCAATGATTTAACTTGTTTACTTATTAAAGCCGGTAAAAACCGAACAGTAAATTTTTTATTTCCGAGGCGGATGATCTGCGGAACAATAGCGCCATTCGCTGCCAGGTTGATAGCCAGCAATAAACTGTTTTTTAATGCGGCAACATTGGGTTGATAATTCTGCAATTGAGAAGCTGGTATTTGCCAAAGCACTGCAATGAGCTGGTTCAGGGAAACGCTTTCCTTGATATCATTTAACCAAACGGACACTTCATTATCGGCGCCGAGGCCCAGCCGGATATTAGTATGATGATTGATGGCAAAGGAAGGTTTTGTAGTTTTTTTTGCCGAAGCTTTTGTTGGCATATCGCTGAAATACTCATCGAGACTGGCTTTGCCGGCAACAATACGTTGCGCATTACGTACAGTTTTACGAAGGCAGATTGCATACTTCTCTCTGAAATTCCCGTTGCCCTGGTAAAAAACAGGTGCATCGGGCAACAGTTGTACTAAAGGTTCGTGTATTGGCGTAAGCGTTGCATAATTTAAGCTACCTGCTGGTGTATTAAAGGGAGGTGAACTAAGGGAGATCGGTTTATTTAATTTGGTGCTTTTCTCCTTTTTATTGCTGGTGGATGTTACCTTTTCAGTTTCGCCCAATAGCAAATCCTGTAATACCGGTATTGGATTATTGTCGCTGTTAATAAAGATATTTTCTCTTTTTAATTCCTCCGCCAGGTTAACCCTGTGCAGGTTAAATACCATAAAAGGATCATTGTCTATTTCAGCGCTTACCTTATAAATAACCGCAGCAAGATGTTTGCAGGGCACCGCCCAATCGGGGCAACTGCATTGCATTTTAAAATCAGTCCATTGTTTTGGAAAAACTTTCAGCCCGATCCGTTCGGCAATGGCAAGCACTTCGGGATCAAGTTCCCGGTTAAGCAGCTTGGAAACGATGACCGGCTTTTCCGCCACAGCTTTGATAAGCTTTTTGATTTCCGGTTCAAAGAACGGCGGGATAATAACAGTCACATCATAAGGCTTAGGACGGCTACCTTTTACTTTAGCCCGGATATTATTTTCGTCAATACTAATGCTTGCTACAGATCCGTTGCGGGCATAGGCGCTTCCCCTCGGAAGGCGGTTGTCGTAGTCAATATTGGTCAATGAGTTCAGCCATTGCTGTCCCCACCAGGTTTTACCGAAAAATTTAGACATGGAAATATTAATGTGTTAATGAGTATGCAATCTAACACAGCTATAAAAAGCCAGGCTCTTTTTTTATTGACAATTAATTGACAATGGAGATTTTGCAGCAGGATGCAGCGGGGAGGTATTTTTCCTGTGCCATCCAAATCAACTACAAACAAAAAGTATAAAAGGGCGGGATTTTACTCTCTCAATGATGCCCATGTTTGTAATGCTCCAACAATTCATCGCCGCCGAAATCATGCATCAGGTCACGAACTACTGTATGAACGTGGTTGGCGTTGTTCTGCGTGTTATCGTATTCTATAATAATGGTTGGTCCCTGTATGCGGTAGTAGTGCGGATTGCCCGGACCTGGTTGCTTGGCGCCTGCCCATGCAAAGCGCAGGTTGTGCAAGCCGGCTGCTTCTATTTCATGCATCATATCCATAGCAAAGGCACTGGTGTAGCGATGAATATAAATACTCAGCAACTGCAAAAAATCTTTTTGTTGTGCGTCATTCAACTCGCTGTACAAAATCCCCTGCGGTTCGCTGATCATTGCTTTGCGGCTGTTTGTTGTAATGATCTCTCCAGGGGCGGCGCCCGCGATCATTGTTTTTTTAAGTTGCTCTTCAGAAAGGGAATTCAATAAAATAAACCCAAGCATTGACTCATCTTTTAATACCTGTTTACCTTTCTCCGGGCCAGACAGTACGATTGCAGGATTAGAACCTAAGAAACCCGGTGTTCCGGAAATAAGCCTATTATCTTTTGCAGAAAAATTGAAAGAAACATGATGCCCTTCGAGCCTCCAGCCCCAAATGGAATCGGGCGCCGGGTTACCAAACACAGAAAAATAATATTTACTTCCATCCCGGAAATGATCATCGGCTGGACGCCCTTCCGCTTCTTTCAACACCGCTTCCAACTGCATAATGGCAATCGTCTTATTATAGCCTGTATCGCTCAATCCAGTGCGCAGCAAATTGAAAGCGGCTTTCTGTTGCGCATCATTCAATTCACCTAAAGAAATTCCTTTACGGTCTTTGGGAACATAATGCCAGTTATATCTTTCCTGTTCTTCAAATGAAAATTGCGCTTTTGTTTTTTGTTCCGCAGACAATATCCCCAGGAAACTATTTGCGGTTGCAGCCATGCCAGGTAGCAGTTTTTTGTTGCCTGTTTGCGAACTACAGGAAAAGCAACTACATAAAATAATACAGAGGGAAATCGTGGAAGGCTTTACAAAAAAGCATATTCGATCTTGAAGCAGTTTTATTCCTTTGATCCAATTCGATAAATGAAGATCACTGTAGTTGAGGTATTCATTTTTTGCAAGCATATCGATGTATTAATGGTTATTAAGTGGGTGAAAGTCCCGTGAAGGGCGTTAGCCTGGCTGAAAATACGCAGCAAGTTTTTAATTTCAAAGATTAAGGCAACAAAGTTGGTAAGTAAAAAGGTTGGTTGAGAGCGATAACGTTGCTGAAGGCTTGGTTTATGGAAAAGAAATCCTCCGGAATATAGTACCCTCATGAAGATACCCTTAGTTATTATCCTTTTGTACATGTTCGGTTGCAGGCAAGCTGATGATAACAGTTCACTACCTACTTTACACAATTCGCCAACCCATACGGTAACAAAATCCTATGAAGAAATTAAGCACGGCATTGTTTTAAAAAGGAAAGATTATTTCGCCAGGTATCCTTCTTTTGAGGCCCTTGCAAAGAATGGAGCTCTCGATTCCATCACTGACTTTTGGGTAGGAACAATTTCTGATGATCTTTACGAGTCATGGCAAAATACACCATGGGATTTTAACGGAACTACCAGGGTGCCGCAACGGGGAGCCATCGCCTGCGGCTATTTTGTTACAACAATTTTAAAGGATATGAGTCTACCGATACAGGTACAAAAATTAGCTGTTTGTCCGTCTTCGGAAATGATGAAAAGTCTTTTTCCCCTGCAAAAAATAAAAAACTTAAGCTACCTGGACTATGCCGAATTTAATGATAATTTAAAAAGACTTAGTAAAGGCGTTTACATCATCGGACTGGATTTTCATACGGGCTTTATTGTTAATGATGGAAAAGAAAACTGGTTTATTCACTCAAATTATATAATGCGAAAAGGAGTCACAAAAGAAGCCGTGTTAATTTCGGCGGCACTGCGTTCATCAAAAACGAGGTGGTTAATATCACTGACCGGTGATAAAGACTTTTTATATAGATGGCTGAAACAAAAATAATCTTTCTCTCTTCAATCATCAGCCAGGGTCAAGTTTCAGAACAGAAGTAAAGTGATTTAATGCAGCAGTTTAAGCAGGATATCTAAGCCTTGTATGCCTAACAGAATTAACTATCATTTTACCCAAAACCTTCGTATCAATGTCTTCCAGCTTTTGTATGTAAATGCAGGCCTTACTTGTTTTGTGTTTTCCAAATTGTTTAAGTAATTCCTCCCTGTCATTGAACTTAGAGCTCAGGTATAAAGTGATAGCATTTGCTCTCGAAGCAAGTCCAGTCAAAGGTGCATCTCCTTCACGCCCGCTTTCATATTTATAATGATAGCTTCCAAAACCTACAATGGCTGAGCCCCACATTTTAGGAGGAAGTGCTGTTTGCTTGCTGAATAATTCAACAAGTTTGGAAACGTCAAGGCGTCGTTTTTCATCAGGAATAGCTTTCAGATATTCTGTAACGCTATTATCATTTTCTGTTGTTTTATTTTTTGCCATCATGATTGTTTTTTGATGGATGGAATTGGTTGCAGATGCAAAATATACAAATAAAAAAGCCCCATAAACTTGTTTGTGAGGCTTCCGGGTTTTAATCAGTTTTCCTCATTCTACATTGGATCGTTCCGTGGGCGACTTGCCGAATCTTTTCTTAAAGGAATGTGAGAAATGAGAGAGGCTTTCAAATCCTAAGTCAAGGTAAATTGTAGATGCTTTTTTGTTTTTGTTTTCAATTAAATGGCGGGCTTCTGTTAGTCTTTTCTCTTGCAGCCAGTGTCGTGGCGACATGCTAAATGTTTTTTGGAAATCCCGCTTGAACCCTGCAAGACTTCGCCCGGTTAGTTGAGCAAATTTTTCAACCGGCAGATTGAAATTAAAATTGCTGAGCATAAATTTTTCGAGGTCGATCTTATAGGGTTCGGAAAAATCGAATAAGAAATTTTTGAGCTCCGGCATGGCATGCATCAGCAGCTTCACCCCCTCGTTCACTTTCAAAATGCCAATGTCGGTAGTTAATTTTTCTTCCCGATTACGGACGTACGGTATTACCGATTGAAAGTAGCCCTGCAAAAAATCGTTTGGTGGAATAAGAATGTTTGATGGGCCGGTGTATTTGTGCTGTATCTCTATTTGCTCTTCGAGCGCAATCTTTCTAAGCAGGTCTTCCTGCAACGAAATAACGATTGTTTCATAATCCTCATCGGGCAGCGGCGTCTTGGTTATCTGCCCCAGTTGATTTTTGCCGATCAGCAACATTTCGCCTCGCTTCATTGAGATCTTTTGGCCAGACGTTTCCAAAGTAAACTGCCCCGAAACCTGCAACACCAGCTTATTGTTCGCCAGGAAACTCACTTTCTCTTTTCGCATGGTGGAGAGATAAGAATAAAAGATAACTCCCGGGACTATTTCAATTGGATTTGTCATCAGGTAAAGATACAAAACAGGCTTGCTTATTTTCAGCCGCTATCGCTGGAGATATGTACCGCCGAGTATCGCACTGGGCGAAAAATGCGTATTAAGTTTGTTCATCTCTTCAGCCGTAAACCGGATCCCCATTGCCTGTATGTTTTCCGGCAGCCGTGATCGCCGGCTCATGCTTACCAATGGCATGATATGATCGCCCTGCGCATTCACCCAGGCTATGGCCAGTTGAGCTGATGTGTATCCTTTGTTCTTTGCCATTTGCTTTAGTACTTCCACTTTTCCTATATTTTTTACCAGGGTGCTTCCCTGGAAACGTGAAAAGTGATTGTGGTAATCATCGGCAGCAAGAGGTGCTTTCATGTCGCCTGTAAGCAAACCTTCGGCCGTATTTGCAAAGGCCACCACTCCAATACCCAATTCCTTAGCGGTAGGAAGCAGGTCACTTTCTATCTGGCGATCGGCCAGTGAATAGCCTATTTCCAATGCTGTTACCGGGTGAACGTTATTGGCCCTGCGCAGTTGTTCTGAAGTAATTTCAGACACGCCGAGGTAGCGCACTTTTCCTTCCTTGATCAGGTCGGCCACAGTTCCAATCACATCTTCTACCGGAACACTGTTATCCAATCTGCACGGCTGATAAAGATCAATAGTATCTATACCTAAACGTACTAAAGAATAGTTGATGAAATTCTTGATGGCTATAGGACGCAGGTCCAAACCAAGCCATTGATTGTTGTAGAAGATTGCGCCAAACTTAACGCTGATGAAGGCATCGTCTCTTCTGCCTTTAATAGCTTTGCCTACAAGCAGTTCATTGTGGCCGCTGCCGTAAAAGTCACCTGTATTCAGAAAGTTAATGCCGCTGTCCATTGCAGCCTGAATAGTAGCTATACTTTCACTTTCGTCATTCACCGGGCTTCCCCAAACCGACGACATGCGCATGCAGCCTAATCCCAATTTAGACACAAGCGGGCCATTTTTTCCGAGCGGTATTTTTGTTATTGTTGTCATTAATGTATTTATTGATTAAGGACACAAAGGTCAATGCGTTTGCTCTTTAACCGCTTTCCTTAACGGCTCAATTTACTTGCGTGGAGGGCTCAACTTATTGGACCATTATCACAAGCCGCTGGTGCAAGCGGTCGCAAAGACACCCTCCTATTGCCGCGAATACCCCCGGAAACGCTCGACTGTACTGTTTAACTTTGTTCGACTTTAACTAAAAGAAACAATATGAAAGATATTAGCACAACTATCTCCGGGCTTGAATTTGCTCAAATCGGCTGGGTAGTCCCGGGCATCAACATCGCCGTCAATTTTTTGTCAAAGGCTTTGGGTATTGCTGGCTTTCCCAAACCGGAACATATCCGGGCACAAGATCTGGGAATGACCTATCATGGAGAGGTTGTGGCCGCTGAATGGCTGACAACTCAGACATTTAATGGAGGCGTTTTTATTGAACTTGTCCAGCCTCTATCCGGACAAAGCATGTTTCATGATTATCTCGCCAGGTATCCTGCGGGTGGCACACAGCACATGGCATTCCGTTTGCCAGTGAGCGATTTTGAAAAGATAACCAGCGATCTAAAGGAACAAGGTTATGCGATTCTCAGCGAAGTGGACCACCCAATTGCACGGATGGCTTTTTTCGACACCTACCAGCCATTAGGTGTAGCTACCGAAATTATGGGAATAACACCAGAAGGATGGACTGCTATTAAACAAATGGAAAAGGGGCGGTGAGATTGGGTGCGGTCTATCGCTTCCTAACTTTTCTTATGGTGGGTTCTTGAGTGGATTTTATCATCCACGGTTTACTGGAAGCTGTGAATATAATCTATGGATAATATCATTTAGCCTTAGCAGTAAATATTGCCAGGGTTTATTGTTATATCTATTTTATTCAGCAAATCCAGATCCTCATTCCAGCTTTCCATTTCCAGGTTGTATGCCGCCTGGGTTTTGGTAATCCTAAGCGTATGTGGTGTGCCTTTTTTGATTGTTTCGGTTTTTAAATCGATCACTACATGGGCAATGGCATTTTCCAGGTCATTTCTTTCGTTTTGATTTTTCCGGTAGTCAAAAACCTGTTCAGTGGGCGATTCTAAGAATGTTTTCAATAGATTCCAAAGCTTTTTACCGCCAGTTACGTCAGGCACTTGCCTTGACCAATCGGCAGGCGGCTGTGGTTTATTGGTTACACGTTCCTGCAAATATTGCCGGCAGGTAAGCAGTATTTTATGTGCAAGCACAGTTCTTTCAGTGAGTGAAAGCAGTTGAGGTATCAGCACCTGGTTTATATAAATTCTCTCTTGATTTCGGGTAAGTATTTCTGTTACGGAGTTTATCCATGTTTCATCTTGTGGGAACTTCTTTTCTATCTCAAACAAATCAAGCAAAGCGGTACCGGTTAGTGGAACGTTTTGTTTAGCCGCGTTTATTGATAATTCAGAAAAATAACGTGGCAGATTTTCTATTTGAGAAATCAACAAATGATTGGGCTCGGCGATGGCCGAAAGTGCACGAAGCACCGACAGCAATTGCTCCATAACCGGCAAGCTGATGTCTTGTGTAAGCAGTCCAAATATTTTTTCATTGGTTTCTGCTGTGTAAAAATCAATTAGTTTAATCCAATAAGCGGTATCAATTTTTGTGAAATAAAACTGGCGGAGCTGATTATCCAGCTTTAAAAAAAATGTATCGTCCTTTCTGTTTATTATCCAATCGGCAAGGGCGTTATAGTTTACATTTTTATTAGGTCTGCCATTGTATGATCCAGTTGACAATATAAGTTCTGCCGCTGCAATTTCGCTGTCAGCGACGTGTTGGGGATTTTTATTGAAATAGTCAATCCACTCCATTTTGCTTTCAGGGCTTTGCATTGGGAGCAAATGTGCATTTGTCTCCCGCGACCATATCATTACTGCACCATAATGATACCAGTGCATCAGGTCCGGGCCATAATTGCCCATATAGCCGGTTGATTCCTTCATTATGGGTTCATCTTCATCTAAGGCAAAGGAGGCAATAAGGTCATCTTTTTCAAAGCTTACGTCACTCAAAGCTGGAACACCATTTTCCAGCCAGTGTTTAATATATAAATCCTCATCATAAACTTCGGCCATTTCTGCATCTTCATCACCATAATCATCGTCATTATAATATCCGCCGCCCCCCTCCGGCATACCCGACAGGTAGGAAGTTACCAGGCACATTTTTGCATAACATCCTGCTTTTTGTGCTGCCCGCAGAAGTACCTCTGCTTTAGGCCGGTCATTCAGCTTTAGCCCGTCCACTGAAAAGTTTTCCGGTGTGTATTGATGTCCCAACAGTACTATATACGGTTTGGTATTATCCGGCTCTCGCTGTTTCGTAAATATTTCGGCCAGTTTTTCAACATAGGTCTCAAGGGAAGTTAGCCGTATTTCATTGCCGGATTTTTGTTGAATAAGATTGTACACCAGGCAAATTCTGTACCCTGATGTAAGCGGTTTTACTTCATGATCGCAATCGGCATAAAACGCAGCGTAGTCAATTTTATAATCGCCTGAATCCCCGGAAAAGTCTACAATTTCTGTCACTCCTCCAAAAGCTACTACGAGTTCGCCTCCTGTATGTTTAGATGGCAATCCTATAACCAGTGTGCCAAACATTCCCTTTTCTTTTTCAGAATCTTTATGAGGAAGGAAAAAATCGCCCGTTTCATAGATGAGCATTTTGTACAAATGTGCCGATATGGTATAATCTTCCAAACCCAGGTCAGGCTTAATATTATGCAATATTTTATCGATAAGTCCAGCCCAGCGATTGCCGTTGAATGTCAGTTTCGCAGCGTCTATTTCCCAGCCACTTCTCACGTTATTGTCCAGAATAGTTTCACTGCCTTTGCCGAAAGGCGCTTTGTGTGCCACTTGTATCAATGCTTTAGCCTGCGCTTCATTTATAGGGTAAGCAATTTCACCCAAGCCAGCTACTTCCATGCCCGGAAAAAGAAATTTCGTTGTGTGCGCACTTATAAACTTACCGCTGCCTTTTAAATCTTTCAGACAGTTTAAAATATCTTCTTTAAGATGATCCATAAAATATTGTTTGGATAGCTGATTGCCACTCAATTTGGCAAACCAAAATTACACGGGGTAGTTTACATAACTGCTTTTACCTTCTTAGATAATTTTTTGAATCTGCAATATCCAAAACATATAATGAGTGTCGGGAAGGTAAATTATGTATTCAGAAATTTGTCTTCCATCGTATTAAAATCAGTACGAAATTTTACGCTCCCTTTTTTATCACAGATATCAATCAATCTTCCTTCTGGATTTTTTTGGAGGAATTTCGGGGAGTTACATCTTTGGCTTGGGGTATAAAAAATCAGGCATTTGCTAATTCCTTCTTCGTATTCATTACACTTGCATTTCTAATACGTGAGTTTGCTGGTGCGACTAACTTGTAGGGGCGATTGAATGCCTCCTGAGAGATTTTGAAGTATTCTGAAAGCTTCCGGATTACATCCTTAGATAAGCCCTTTTTATAATTTAAAATATCAGACACGTACCCTTTGCTGACTTCGAGTAATTCTACCAAATCTTTTGCTTTCATTTTGTGATCAGTCATCAAAGAATGTAGTAAACTAACCGGATTAATTTCTTCAAATCTGTTATGTTCTTCATCCCATTTTTCGATTAATAAAGTAAGTAACGCAATCTCATCTTTTACCCCTCTATCTTTTGAATCGGAAAAAACAAGTTGTTCAAGAATATTACTATACTCCCGGTACTGGATTTTGCTGCTAATGATTTTGTATTTAAGTGCTGACATAATATTGATTTAGTAGATACTTACTGTATACTGTTCACTTTTATCGCAAAGTTCATCGTATTCTGCATGTGTTCCCATCCAGCAAACAAATAAATGAGTCTGTTTATATAAGTGCATCGGCGTTGCACGTAAAGATTTTTTTAAAGATAGTTCCTGCTGTGAAAACCCCGATAAGACTGGAAGGATATTTAAGCAGGTTGCTTATGCATTGGCAGAAATATGCCACAGTGTGTCTGCACTCAAATCCACCTCATAGTTTTTCCATTCTACAAAATACCCCCCATTATAAATGGCTGATGCAAAAACATGCGGATCATTCAACGCCTTAAAAGCTTCCTTATCCAGATAGGGCTTTATGTCTGCAATCTTTGTGGTGCCATCACTGAACAGGCATTGCAGACGATAATTGTTTAATGGTTTTATGTCGGTAAGTGTTCTCATTTTAATGCTTCAATTTTAAATACTGTGTTCCGTTCCACAGCCAGCTTCCAATCAGCCATCAACTCGTCTTTGTGAATCTCTATCCAGGCCATTACCAGTTGTAACTTATTTTTTGGAAAATCTCCTCCTGTCAGTAATCTGCCGCCTGGTATTTCTATCACTGCCTTACACTCCGCATATTCAAATATGTATATGTGGCAAATTATGCTTTATCATCATAGTAAAACACTCTCATAATAATTCCATAAAACATTGAAATAACTGGCATGTGGGACTTTTGACAAAGATAAAAACTTCCAGTCTCCTTTTTTTATCCCATTTCCATATCAGTATTTTCTGAACGAGCCATTATTTTGAGTTTACGATAATCTGAGTGTGTATGCATCGGGCTTTCACAAAGATTTTTTTAATGATAGTTCCTGCTGTGAAAACCCCGTTAGGACGTGAGACCTGTTGGCACTTTTTGTTGCATGGCACAAGCAATGCCAACCCACTTACCTACCTACCCGACATGCTTGCGCCAATGAATGACTCGAACCCAGGACCGTCCCGATTAATCGGGATGCTCTACCAACTCAGCTATCCAAATAGAGATTCAATATACTTGCGGGATTTCATCTTTTTTATTGCATTCTCTCGCTTCTTCGCTTCCTGTATAGTAGGAAATTCCTCTGTGTATTTTACTATCCAAGGTGTACCAGTAGCGGTAAATTTCGAATGACCTATGTTGTGTTCATAAAGTCTTCTGTGGAGATCTGTACAAGCTCCAACATAATACTTCCCCACTTTCTCCGAATATAAAATGTACATAAAGGCCATAAATACAAAAAGGAGCCAGTTACTGACTCCTTTTGTGAACTGGCTGGGACTCGAACCCAGGACCCATACATTAAAAGTGTATTGCTCTACCAACTGAGCTACCAATTCATTATTTTTTTGCTCTTCAGGACCCTCCCGATTTATCGGGATGCTCTACCAACTGAGCTACCAATTCATTATTTTTTTGCTCTTCAGGACCCTCCCGA
>JBDSAP010000097.1:0-50528 GCA_039922055.1 Ferruginibacter sp. | reverse complement strand
GCATTCAGCGCAGCAGATCTATGGAACATTCAGCGTCAGAAGAAAAGCATGTTGCAAAGAAGATATAGTTTCTAAACAAGTTAATTAACACCAAAAACTTATATAAAATGAAAAGAAAATCAGCCGGCTTATTTAATACAATAAGCACTACAGCATTACAAAACCTGGTAACAATCGTGAATGAAACTTTAGCCTACGATGCGGTGCCTGTAAATAAGAAAACATTTACCACAGCGGATCTATGGAACATTCAGCGCCAAAAGAAAAGTGTAAGAGGGAGATATTAATTGAGTGTTTCGACGGCAAGCTAAAGTTTCAAAGCCAGCCTGTAAGTACTCAAAAAATCAACTCAACTTAAAGGTTCCGGATGATATACACAAGTGAACTACACTTCTCCGTGTTTCGCCAGGCATGCCAGTTTGAACGGACTCCATTCAACATCGCAACCGGCAAATTAGACTTACCCTTCTTATATCCCTCGCTCAGCATAGCAATATAAAAAGCGTCCAGCCACATAGGTTTAATCTCATCCACATGAAGTGAATGCATGGCTGCCAGTTTTCTCATCGATGATGGGGCAAAATGATATAGGTGACGAGGCACATCGTATGCGGCCCAGGCGGGTCCATACAAGCCGGCATCTTCCGATGTATAATTTGGAAGCGCTATCAAGGCTACTCCATCTTTTTTAAGTACCCGCTTTATTTGGCCGAGGTATTCATGCAACTGGTGTACATGTTCCAACACATGCCACATGGTAACGATATCAAATTGATCAGGTGAAAGCTCAAACAACTTGCCGGGGCTTTCCAGTTGAAGTTTATATTTCTCTGCGCTGATATTTCTTGCGCCTTCATCGGGCTCAAGGCCGGTTGCTACCCATTTCTTAGACACGGCTTTATTTATGAATGCACCGGTTCCGGCCCCGATATCCAGCAGGCTTCCGTATGCTTTGCCAGTACAGCGGGTAACCAGTTTCATTTTCCAGTTTAAAGTATAATCGCGGGCAACTTTGTACAGTTTATTTACAAGACCTTCTTCTGTGTCGGTATGAGAAATATAGGTATCCGATTGATAATACCGTCCAATCGATTGCTGATCGGGAACATCCTGTGTGAATCTAAGCCCACAATCATCACATTGCCATACTTCAAAAACTTCGCCCGACACTGTATAATCTTTGCATTCCAACACTTTTGCAATGGCAGTCGCACCGCAACAGGGACAAACGGACCGGGTAATTGTTGAATTCATTATTTTTTAGAAAAGTTTTTGGTGGCGCCAAAAATACAGCATACCCGTTACAAAATGCGAAGACCTTTATTGCACGCCGCTCGTTCTATCTTCCTGGTGGTTTTTTTCTTCAAATAAGGGGAGGATTTTCCTTTGTTTCAGTAAAATAACATTTATATATTGTCTTGTAACTGCCCCGGTAAGTGGCAATTATCTATTTCTTCTCACATCTATTTTTCACAACACTGTTGCTCAAATTATGAGCGACAGAATTAAACCCTACCCTTTATGAATGCTTTAAAAAACAAAGTTCAACTAATTGGCAACCTCGGTAATGCCCCCGAAATCAAAAACACAGAAAGCGGGAAGAAATTAGCAAAATTCAGTATTGCCACGGATGAAAGTTATCTGAATGCAAAAGGAGAAAAGATAACTGAAACTACCTGGCACAATTTAATTGCCTGGGATAAGGTGGCTGATATTGCTGAAAAATATTTACAAAAGGGATCTGAAGTAGTGATTGAAGGAAAGCTGATCAACAGAAGCTACAATGATAAAGAAGGGAACAAAAAATATATAACCGAAGTGCAGGTACATGAGCTGTTGATGCTCGGCGCTAAGAAAAAACAATAACTTTATGTTGTTAATTTAGAACAAGAAATTTTTTATTGCGTCCTGCTTTTCGGATGCTTTAAAGACTTTCTTTTAAATGCTTTTTATACCGGATCATGGAAGATACATCTAACACCGTTTTTAAGCTCGCTTCCGACTTTATTAATTATACCAACAGTTCAGTGTTTTTAACCGGGAAGGCTGGCACGGGCAAAACGACTTTTTTAAAGCATTGTAAAGAAAACGAAATAAAAAATACGGCGATTGTTGCGCCTACCGGTGTTGCTGCAATCAATGCAGGCGGCACAACCATTCATTCGTTTTTTCAATTACCTTTTACGCCATTTATTCCTGCAGCCATAGGTTATAATAGCAATGATGCAGCCAACGATAAACACAGCCTGGTTGGAAGGCTTCGGTTGAATAATGAGCGCAAAGATGTTTTGAATAAACTCGAATTGCTGATCATCGATGAGATAAGCATGGTGCGTTGTGATGTACTTGATGCAATTGACACGGTATTGCGGCATGTGCGTTCTCAATACTCCAGGCCTTTTGGCGGTGTGCAGTTGCTATTCATTGGCGACATGTACCAACTCCCACCGGTGAGCAGGGAAGAAGAATGGCAATTACTTTCGCCTTATTATAAAAGCCCCTATTTTTTCAACAGTCATGTTTTAGAAAATCATCCGCTCGTATATATTGAGCTTAACAAAATTTATCGCCAAAGTGATAGCTCATTCGTACATGTACTAAACCAGGTACGAAACAATGAAATAGACGCTGGTGGTTTTGAAATTCTGCATAAGCGATATCAGCCCGCTTTTAAACCTTCGAAGGAAGAAAATTACATTACACTTACAACACATAATAGTAAAGCAGAGGCAATAAACTTTGCAGCATTGAATGAGCTAAAAGGTTCATTACAAAATTTCGAAGCATTGATTGAAGGTGAATTTAATGAGCGCTCTTTTCCTGCTGACATACAGTTGCGATTAAAACCCGGCGCCCAGGTAATGTTTATAAAGAATGATACCGAAAAAATTCGCAGGTATTTTAATGGCAAGATAGGCGTAGTTAAAAAAATTGAAAAAGATAAAATACTGGTTTATTGTAAAGGAGATAGCACTGAGATAGAAGTAAAAAAAGAAAAGTGGAAAAATATCCGCTATGTAACAGATAAAGCAACCAATCGGATTGAAGAGGAAGAAATTGGCGCATTTACACAGTTCCCTTTACGTCTTGCCTGGGCAATTACAATACATAAAAGCCAGGGACTTACTTTTGAAAAGGCAATCATCGATGCCGGCGATGCATTTGCACCGGGCCAGGTATATGTGGCATTAAGCCGCTGTACCAATTTAGAGGGAATGATCCTTCAAAGCCGTATCAGCAGCCATTCCTTACATACAGATAGCCGCATAAGTGCCTTTGCAAAAACGCAGAAAACATCCGATGCACAATTAGCCATTTTATTTAATGCACGTTGCCTGTTTCAGCAAGATGAGATATTAAAGCTCTTTGATTTTTCTACTCATGTGCTCAATGTAAAAGCGTTACTGAGTTTTGTTGAAACGCATCAAAGCTCTTTTAATACAACAGCCATTCCCTTTGCTAAAGATCTTGACCTGTTAATTGCCGGGGTAAATAATACGACGTTAAAATTCCATGTACAATTAAATACAATTCTTGAGGAGCCTGTTTTACCGCAGGAAAATACAACTTTACAAACACGAATAACTGCGGCAGTAAAACATTTCATTATTGAGTTTGATAGAATAAAGCAATTGATCAATAGTTGCCCGGCGATCACTGACAGCAAGATACTTGCTACTGATTTTAATAAATTATTACAGGAGCTTTTTCATGATATCTCTTACCGGTTGCATTTATTGTTTGGTTGTCAAAATGGTTTTGTGGTGGATGATTACTTACTCCATAAAAGACAATTTATCAAACCTCCTTTATCCGCCAATTCTTATGGAGGCAAAGTAATTAATACAAAAATAAAGAGCCCGCATTTGGCGCTGTATAAATTATTGCACAATAAGAGAGAACTCCTTTGTGAGGAAAAAAATCTACCGGTTTACCTCGTGGCCAACAGTAATACACTCGATGAGATGGCAACTTACCTGCCCCAAAGCATTGAAGAATTAAACCAGATTAGCGGATTCGGGCCTGTTAAATCCAAACAATTTGGTCCTGCGTTTTTAACGATCATTAAGGCGTATTGCGAGGAACATAACCTACTGACTAATATCTCGGCAAAGCAGGTAATAGGCAAAAAATCGGCAAAAAATATCAACACGTCTACTAAGGCCACCAGTTTACAAATGCACAAGCAAGGAAAAAGCATCCTCGAGATTGCAAAGGAAAGAAATATAACAATTGGTACTGTTGAAGATCATCTAACCTACTTTATAGGCAAGGGCGAAATTGATATCAATACACTTATTAACCCGGAAAAGCAGTTATTGATCAAAGCTGCACTTGAAACCAGCGGCCAGTTAGGTAATAAACAGGTAAAAGAAAATCTACCGGAAACAATTACTTATAATCAAATAAGAATGGTAAGAGCTTCGTTGCAAAGCACGCCATTCACGCAGAGCTATTCATAAAAAGAAATAAGTAGCCCGAAATAATTCTCGTTCCACCCTTGTACCATTTCATCGTAAGCCTCTTCCGGTATATTGGTGTGTAGCAATTCGGCTGACGTACCTTGCTTATGTGGGTGCAATTTGATCGTTACGATGGACGGCTCTTCCTGCTCACCAAAGTACCATTGCTGTACAATTTTTATATCAGTTTCAAAGGAAATGTTTTTACCAACGATGCTTCTTTCCCAAAGAGAAAATTCACTGCCGGGTTCTGTACTCATCTCTGCTTCCTCACCTGTCCATAATTGCAAAGTTGCGGGAAGGGTTAATGCGAGGTATACTTCGGATGGCGTTGCAGGTATGATAAAATATTTTTTATAGTCCTTCATTTCTTATGGCGTTTATTGTTGCGTTGGTTCTGTTGTGTAATTTTCCTTACGTCTGCTATCTATTAACACGATACTATTCAGCAAATTTATTGCACATTTTATTTACTTTTCAGAATGAAAAAATTACTAGTGTTGCTTTTCTTTATCAGTGCTGCTGCCGGGGCTCAAATACAACCATCAAATATTACCATTGCCCGTGATAGTTTTGGCGTTCCACACATATTTGCTCCCACAGATGCAGAAGTAGCTTATGGATTGGCATGGGCTCATGCAGAAGATGATTTCAATACTTTACAATTAGTAATATTATCCGGCAAAGGCAGGCTTGGGACTGCCCTAGGAAAAAAAGGTGCACAGGCAGATTATGTTGTTAACCTTTTACGCTGCCGGCAATTAGTAGACGATCAATGGAATGACCTGAGTCCTGATTTTTTAGCAGTTGTTAAAGGCTACGTACAGGGATTAAATGATTATGCAAAAGCTCATCCCGGCGAAATAAAGTATAAATATGCTTTTCCTTTTAATGAAAAAGAATACCTGGCTGCCACTGTTTTTTCTTTAAGTATATTTTGCGGTGTAGATGCCACACTACCGAGAATATTAGGCGGCAAAGTCAAGACTATCCCGGGTGTTGCTTCAGAAGGGTCGAACGCGTTTGCCTTTCATCCATCTAAAACTGTAACTGGCGAAGCCTTCCTGGCAATCAATGCTCATCAGCCGGTTGAAGGCCCAACAGCTTTTTATGAAGCACATTTGCAAAGTGAAGAAGGATGGAATATGCTTGGCGGATTATTTCCCGGAGGGTGCCTCATTTTTCATGGAACAAATGAAAACCTTGGGTGGGCACACACAGTAAACAGTCCCGATAAAATAGATGTGTACCAATTGGAAATAAATCCCGCTAATAAAGATCAGTACAAGTTTGATGGCGCCTGGTTGAAGTTGGAAACAAGAAAAGCTAGGCTTAAAATCAAGGGAATCCCGATCAACATAAAGAAAAAAGTTTACTGGAGTAAATATGGGGCAACTGTAAAAACCAGGCACGGCGTTTTTGCTATGCGCCTGCCGGCAAATATGGATTGCAAGGCAATGGAAGAATGGTATAGGATGAATAAGGCAAGGAACTTCACAGATTTTTACAAAGCGCTTAGTATGACCAGCCTTCCTATGTTTAACATTATGTACGCCGATAAGTATGATACGATCTTTTACATAAGTAATGCAAAGCTCCCAATTCGAAATGCTGACCCACAATATAATTGGCGCAGTACTTTACCAGGCAATACCTCGGCCACTTTGTGGACAAAATTTAAACCCGTTACTGAATTGCCGCAATACATAAATCCCGGATCTGGTTACTTATTTAACACCAATCATTCCCCTTTTTTGGCAACGGACAACACTTATAATCTTGATCCAAAAAAAGCAGATCCAAAAGATGGTTTTGAATTGTTTGACAACAACCGGAGTAAGCGGGTCACAGAGTTGATGAAGGGTATTGACAAGATCGATTACGAAAAATTCAGGAAGATAAAATTCGATCGGCAATATCCTGGCACCCTCCAGTTTTCTTACTCCATTGACAGCATGTTAAACCTTAGTGCGGAAGAATACCCCGTACTTAAAAACGTAATAACGTGCATGCAAAAATGGGATCGTGTTTCGAATACATCCAGCAAAGGCGCTGCCGTTTTTTTACTGACTTATCATCACCTGTCGATGAAACTAACAGGTAGCCCGCCACGAAAAATAACAAAGGCAGAAGCGATAGAAACCTATCAATATATACATGACTACATGTTGAAAAATTTTGGTACGGAAGACCTTAGCCTTGGAGATATTCAAAAATTGGTGAGAGGTGATGGTGCAAGACCTGCTGCCGGTTTACCGGATAACTTAGCGGCGACATATACTGAACCATACATTAATGGTATGAGAAGAGTTAGCACTGGTGATGCCTATATATGTTTTGTTCGTTACCCAAAAACAGGTCTTCCAATTATTGAATCGGTAAATACTTTTGGCGCCTCCTCACACCCCGGTTCGCCTCACTATAAAGATCAGCTTAGTTTATTTCAAAACCAACAAACCAAACACATGACGCTCGATAAAAAAGAAGTGCTGCGTAATGCTGAACGTATATACCATCCAGGCGAAGGGGTTAATAAATAAGTTCATTTCATGACCCCAATAAAAAAGCGTCACCGTGTGGTGACGCTTTTGTTAATAATTTGTGGAACGACTAATCTACTTTAAAATCCACTAATACGTCTCCCCACATCAGGACAACTTTACCAGTGGGCTCAACAGCAAAGGTCATTTTTTCTGTGAATGATGGAGCCTTACTTGGTTTTGTTTTTACTCGCACAGCATCCTCTGTTTCACTGTAACCATCTGAACCCCACAGGTCAGATTTTTTATTCAAAATAATTGTCCATTCTTTTTCTCCTGGGATACTATAAAGCCCATACTTACCGGCTTTTAGATTAACACCATTAACAACAACATCTTTATTAACTTCAAACACCGTTGCTTCATTTGCCCCGGTACGCCATACCTCGCCATAAGTGGCTATTTCTTTACCAATTGTTCTACCTTTCACAGATGGCTGGCTGTAATCAATACTGATCGTGGCTCCCTTACTGGTAGTTGCATTAACTTTAGCCGGAGGGCTTGGTCGTTTACTCTTATCATCTTGTGCATTAACTGTAATCACAGAAAATGTAAATGCCGCGATTGCGAAGAAAGAAAACAATGATTTCATAATAAATTTATTTTGAGTAACCAAATTACAAATAATATACCAATGCAAATAACTGATTGATATCAGTAGGACTTTATGGTGGGAACGGTAATATCTCTATATGAGCTCATACCTTTATCGAGGAAAGAGTACCTAAAATACCGAATACCCTGAGCAGCCAAACGATTATTAAAATTACCACAACAATGTTAAGGATGCTCTTAATTGTGCCATCCATTGGTATGTATCGGTTGATCAGGTACATAATTATTCCGGCAACTATTAAAACAACGAGGACTGTGAGGATTGACATATAAGGATTGATTTAAGGTGACAATAGATTCAACCTGCAAAGGTGCTTTCATTTTTAAGCTACCACTTACACAAATCAAATTATTATTTGCATTATTCACAGGTTTACACTTGTAGAAATTTAGCGAATAATCATTCGGTTAGAGTATGAAGATACTTTGTCTCCGATGGGTTGTGTTCATTTATATGAAACGGCGTTTATACATGTCCGTTACATTAATTTTTTATTATTAATGTCAGCAAATCACAGGCGTATTATGGTATCACAATAAAATTATCTACCAAAGTCATCCTGTAATCTTACGATATCTTCCTCATCACTAGGCTCTGTCTCATTTGTATGCCGCCATATTTCTGCAACTATCCCCCATCCATCAAGACCAATAAGACGGTGCCTTTCTCCCTGCTTCAATAATATTATATCTCCAATATTTAAAAGAGTTGTTTCTTTTTCTTCATCGGTATCACTTGTTACCACAGCTCCGGTACCACCTATTAGCTTCCATATTTCTGCACGGCGAAAATGATATTGCCAGCTTAGCCGCTGGTTTGGCGCTACTATTAAAATTTTGGGACTTAATTTGCCTGAGATGGATAAATCTTCCTTTGTAAGGTGTGAAAAGTAAAGGGAAATGAATTTTTCAGCCTGGCTTTCATCTAAAACAAAAAATCCTCCCCAGGGTCGTGAGCTGTCTTCAGTACTGATCTTTAAATCTTGCTGGTGAAGGTATTCGGCTACGTTTTCAAAAACTAACTCTTTTGGGCTACTACTTGAAAAATGAAGGGACATGTTGGGACTTCGTTTAAATTTAAAAATTATTTCCTGGTGAAAAGATCGATGGTTGTCAAAACTATCTTCCCATGAATACCATTAAAATTTGGACATCACTTGGGTTCACGCCCGAAATTCGGGATGCCTGTCCCAACGTACGAGGTCTGATCTTAGTAAATTTCTGGCGAGCCTCATTACTGAGAGAAGATAATTTAGTATAATTAAAATTATCTGGAATTAACAGATCTTCCAATTGGTTCATTTTAGTTACCAATTCCTTTTCTTTTGCGATGTAAGTTTCATACTTAACCTGTATCTCCGCCTCTTCAATCGATTGGTTATCAAATATTTGCAAACGTGCTTCTAAAAATGGTACCGCCCGTTTCATCGCTGCGAGGCTAATATTCGGACGTAAAAGAATTTGCAGCGATTTCTGCTTATGGCTGATTGTTGAAGATTGGGAGTTTTCCAGCAGTTGATTAATTTCTGCCGGCTCCAGAAAGGTGTTATTAAGAATGGCCTTTATATTTTCCACCTCCTCTATCTTCTTTTTCACTGAATCCATTCTTTGCTGAGAAGCTAATCCAAGTAGATAACTTTTTTCGGTAAGACGTATATCGGCATTGTCTTGTCGCAAAAGCGTACGGAACTCGGCCCGGCTGGTAAACATTCGATAGGGTTCATCTGTCCCTTTATTAATTAGATCATCAATTAAAACGCCGATATACGCTTCGCTGCGTTTCAATACCACGGCTTCAAGACTGCTTGCTTTCTGATGTGCATTAATCCCGGCCATTAAGCCCTGGCAAGCGGCCTCTTCATACCCTGTTGTACCATTAATTTGTCCGGCAAAAAATAGATTTTCAAGAAGCTTTGTCTCAAGGCTGAATTTGAGTTGGGTTGGCGGAAAGAAATCATATTCAATTGCATATCCTGGGCGGAACATTTTACACTGCTCGAAACCAGGTACTAATCGAAGCGCTTTTAGCTGCACTTCTTCAGGCAGCGATGATGAAAAGCCATTCACATAAATCTCTACCGTATTAAAACCTTCAGGCTCTACAAACAATTGATGCCGGTCTCTTTCTGCAAAGCGATTTATCTTGTCCTCAATGCTGGGGCAATACCGGGGACCCGTCCCCTGGATGCGTCCTTGAAACATAGGACTCTTTTCAAATCCAGTTTTCAAAACATCATGCACTTCCTGGCTGGTGTAGGTGATCCAACAGCTTTTTTGATCAGCAGATTTAATTTTGGAAGCATTCAGATAGCTAAAGCCCACTATCTCTTCATCACCCTTTTGTTCCTCCATTTTAGAATAGTCAAGGCTGCGACCATCGATCCTTGGTGGTGTACCCGTTTTTAGACGATTACTTTCAAATCCGAGGGAAACAAGCTGTTCAGTTATGCCCGTGGCGGATTTTTCGGCCATTCTCCCTCCGCCTAATTGTTTTTCACCGATATGAATCACGCCGTTCAGGAACGTTCCATTGGTCAAAACCACCGTTTTTCCGTGTATTTGATGTCCTAGTCCCGTTTTTACACCATAAACATGACCGTCTTTAACTAATAAGCCGTGTACCATATCCTGGTAAAAATCTATATTGGGAGTGTTCTCAAGCATTTCCCTCCATTTGGCGGCGAAAAGCATTCGATCACTTTGTGCCCTGGGACTCCACATCGCAGGCCCTTTGGACCGGTTCAGCATTCGGAACTGAATCATGCTTTGATCAGTCACGATTCCGCTGTACCCCCCCATTGCATCGATTTCCCTAACAATTTGCCCCTTAGCTATACCGCCCATCGCCGGATTGCAGCTCATTTGAGCGATTGTCTGTAGATTCATCGTTATCAGAAGTACTTTACTTCCCATATTTGCAGCGGCGGCGGCGGCTTCGCACCCTGCATGACCGGCACCCACTACTATTATATCGTATTCTGGAAACATTTGGAGGGCAAAGGTACTGTTTGTGCAGATTATTACTAAATTGAAAGGTTCTAACGTAAATTCCCTTGTATTAGGGAAGGGTAACCAAGCTTTGTTTTTAACCTTGATCTTTTATAAGTATCAAGATCTTGTCGAAAATACCGGCGATCACTTGACGACATTAGTTATACACTAAATGTAACTGTTCCACGTGAAACCCTCCATCATTTAAAGCGAGAGTCCATAACCCTTAAGATAAAACTCCTCCCTCTTTCTCATCAACTTCTTTTCTGCTGTGGTTTTATCCTTGTAGCCGCACAAGTGCAATGCGCCGTGAAATATTACCCGGTGTAATTCCACGTGGAATATTACCTTTAATAAAGTGGCATTTTCATCTACCCGGTCTATGCTAATATATATCTCCCCTATTGTTGGGGCGCTTTCATTCCCTAAAGAAAAGGTTATAATGTCGGTATAATCGTCATGTCGTAGAAAATCCTGATTAATCTTTAAAAGATATTCATCAGAACAAAAAATATAGGTGACTGATTCTACGTCACTACCCTCCTTCTGGAAGAGGCTTGCCAAATATGACTTTAGTGACTTCCTTTTTGAAAGCCGCACCGGCTTGTCCGCATTATAAAATTGTATTATCATACTATTTCCTGTTATCGAAATTATTGAACAATCACGAATGATACCTTTGCTAAAATAAAGCGGGAAGAATGGTTAGAAGACTCTCTGAGATTGCGGTAGGAAAAACTGTATTGATAAAGCATTTTGAAAAGGATGATATTTTTTTGAAATTAATGGAGATGGGCTGTGTACCGGGAGAAACCATTTACGTTGATAAAAAGGCCCCGCTTGGCGATCCTATATCTATCCTTGTCGCCGGATATCATTTAAGCTTAAGAATAAATGAAGCAGATAATATTTGGGTAGAAGAAAAATAATCTCATAGTTAACGTTCCCATGAAGATTGGTCTCTATTTTGGCTCATTTAATCCGGTACATATTGGTCATTTAATTATTGCCAATTATGTTGTAAATAATACAGAATTACAACAACTATGGTTTGTGATTTCTCCGCAAAACCCCTTCAAGGCCACAAAATCTCTTTTAAACGAATATCATCGCTTGCATTTAATTAATGCTTCTATAGAGGGTGAGAATAAGATCAAAGCCTCCAACATAGAATTTCAATTGCCCAAACCTTCCTTTACCATTGATACATTAACTCATCTAAAAGAAAAATATCCGCAGCACGAATTTTCAATCATTATGGGGAGTGATAGTTTTTGTAATCTTTCGAAATGGAAAAATTCAGAACTGATCCTCCGCGACTATCCTCTATACGTTTACAAACGGGAAGGCTTCGAAATAGATAATACAATCAATGCCCAGGTGCATCTTTTGGAAGCGCCGTTGTTACAGATCTCTTCTACCAACATCCGGCAATTAATCAAAGAGGGTAAATCTATCAGGTACATGGTACCAGATATTGTGAAGGAAGATATTGAGAGAAATGGTTACTACAAATAAATCTTAAAAAAGCCAACCAATTAACAAGCAGACAATGACAATCACAGGCGGGGGAATTTTGGTGAACTGTAACAAACCAACCGTACCCATTATGACTAATATATTAAATAAACTTATAATATTAAAATGGGTAATTGAGACGTCTTTTAATAAGTATAAGGTGGCCGCCCACATTAGTCCGACAACTACCGCATTAATCCCTTCCAGGGCCCGGTAAACAACTACAAACTTTTTTAAATTCTGCCATAAGGGGAAAAAGAATAGCACCAATAAAGCACTGGGCAAAAAAATTGCTATGGATCCAATAACACAACCAGTTAAGTGCATCATCCTTCCACTATCTTTTAAAGCAATACCCCCCGTGAACGATGCAATAGAAAAAACAGGTCCCGGTATCGCTCTTACTATTCCAGCGCCAGTAAGTAATTCACCCAGGTCAATACGAATGATATTTTGCCTATCTACAAACTTAGGTGCTTTTGGCCTCGCAACATATTGATCCAAAATCATCGGAATAAGTACATCGCCTCCACCAAACACAAAACTTCCAAAGCGATAAAAGTTCTCGAATAAATTGAAGGCTTTTCTATCGGGCCACTCCTGCTTCCGGGCGGTTTCACTTAAAAAACCCGCTATAACAAATATTAGTACGAATAGCCAGATATTAGTCCACCGCAGTTTTCTCTTTTCTACTTTCTCTACCTCGGGTATACGTTTGTTACTGAAATTAGTAGCGACACCACCAAAAATAATGAATAGGGGAAATACCCAGGGCGTCTTAAAAAGCACATAGGTTACAATCATCGTAACCATCATGATGATCTGAGTAATTGTATTATGAACCGATATTTTGAATGCTTTAAAGCCCGCATAAGCAAGAAAGCCAATCGCCATTGGCTGAATGAATTGAAATACACTCGTGGTTAAGTTTTCAGCGCCGATTTTTGCCACTACAAAAGATAATGCACCCATTAATGTACAGGCTGGCAATATCCAAATGATCAAAGTAAGAATGGCGAGGGGCACACCACCCCTTTTATACCCAATCAGGGTGAGCGTTTGGGTAGATGATGCACCGGGTAGCAATTGGCAAAAGGAAACATACTCCATCAGCTCCTCCCTGGTCACATCCCGCCGACGCTCAACAAATGTTTTCATCATCATTCCTAAATGTCCTTGCGGTCCTCCAAAGGCAGTGACACTATGCAAAAGAACAGCCTTAAGAAATGATATATGACGTATTAAAATCAAGTTGGGAACTAATAAATAGAAACTATCCGGGGTTTTTAAGAAAGATGTTTATCGTTGGTGTGATTAACGGCTACTTCATCGGGGTCGTGTTATTTTTAGAACATCTTAGTCAGCATAATAGTTAGCCGATGAATTATAATTATTGCATCATTTTTTTAAGCCAATTTCACGAAGTCTCTCATCAAGATATTCACCGGCCGTCGCATCCTCATATAATTTTGGATGCTCATCATCAACGGTTATACCAAGGCAACGCAGACTCATGCTCGATTTTGGATGAAGAAAAAAGGGAATGGAAAAACGGGAAGTATGCCACAGCTCTCTCGCCGGATTAACCACTCTGTGTGTGGTACTTCGCAACTTATTATTGGTAAAACGTTGAAGCATATCACCCACATTCACAACAATCTGATCTGGCAGAGATGTAACGCCAACCCACTCCTGCTGCCTTGTAAGAATTTGTAAGCCATCTGCCGATGCGCCTACCAATAAAGTTATTAGGTTTATATCCTCATGCTGTTCAGCTCGGATAGAAGTTTTCGGTTCATGTGTGATAGGGGGATAATGAATAGCTCGTAATATACTATTACCGTTATAAATATATTCATCAAAATAATGCTCGTCCAGTTCAAGATATAATGCTATCGCCTGTAATAAAGCTGTGCCAGATCTTTCAAAAGCACGGTATGCGTCAGTAAACGTTCTATCGAATCCTGTCACCTGTTTTACAGATACATTCGGTGGATATTCCTCCTCCCTAAAATTATCGCGAGGTATTTGGCCGTATTGAAAAAACTCTTTTAGATCTGGGGCATCACTTCCTTTAGCATGCTCTTTTCCGAAACTGGTATATCCCCTTTGCCCGGCCAGTTCTGGTATCTCATAATCTTTTTTTTGCTCGAGCGGCAATGAAAAGAATTCTTGTACATATTTATACAGATCGGCGATCAGGTAATCGGGAACGCCATGATTCTTAACAGCCACAAAACCAACTTCTTCATAAGCTTTGCCCAACTGTTGAACAAAACTTTCTTTTTGATTTGCATCTCCACTTAAAAATTCTGCCAGGTCGACTGAAGGGATAGCCATAGAAAAAATTTTTAGTTGTTATACAAGTTAGCAATATAAATTAACAGAACTAAATTTCAGGCTTGCAAAAAAATGAGCTGCTACATACTATTCACCTACTGTAGATAATAAACATTGTAAATTAAATCTAACAGGTAACTTAATCTTTATCGAACAGCAACTACCTATCAACGTTAGTAACAGCTTACAAGCCATATCTCTTACTGATCTCCAGCATTCGTTCAATCGGCTTCCTTGCTGCTATAAGCAAGTCCGCAGCCATTGTTATTTCTGGTTGTTCATATTCCATACAGAGGTATAATTTTTCCAGAGTATTTAACTTCATGTGGGGACAGTCATTGCATGCACAGCTATTATTTGGCGGCGCCGGAATAAATGTTTTACCGGGACTTGCCTTTTGCATTTGATGAAGAATACCTGTTTCAGTAGCCACGATGAATTCGGTATCTGCACTCTGTTGTGAATACTTTAGTAGACCAGTGGTGCTTCCAATATAGTCCGCCACAGCCAACACTGCATCTTCACATTCAGGATGAGCAATAATTTTTGCCTTAGGATGGCGCAGTTTTAATTTGGTTATTTTCTCCAGGCTAAATATCTCATGCACCATGCAGGCGCCATTCCATAAAACCATATCCCGCTTAGTCTTCTTATTTAAATAGGCGCCAAGATTCTTGTCAGGAGCAAAAATTATTTTTTGATCTTTAGGTAAGCTTTCAATTATTTGCTCGGCATTACTACTGGTACATATTATATCACTTAAAGCTTTCATCCCTGCGGAGCAATTGATATAAGTAATTACAAGATGATCAGGATGTTTGTCTTTAAATAATTTAAACAAGGCAGGAGGAGCACTATCACTCAGGGAACACCCGGCTCTCAAATCCGGAAGCAAAACTTTTTTTCCAGGGTTAAGGATCTTCGCTGTTTCGGCCATAAAATGTACACCGGCAAAAACAATAATATCTGCTTCAGTTTTTTCTGCTTGTTGTGCAAGACCAAGACTGTCTCCAATAAAATCTGCTACATCCTGGATATCGGGCTCCTGGTAATAATGTGCTAATATAATTGCATTCTTCTCTTTCTTCAACCGCTCTATTTCCGCAAATAGGTCGAGGTTCACATCTATGTCAATGTCCATGAAACCAGCAGTTTCAATATTTGATTTAGCAATGTTAATATCTGTCATAATAACTTTTAATAGTTTCTCTTTTTAAATAAACCTATTACTATTAGGGCTGTGGATATGTGGAAATAATATTTTTAAAATAATTGCAAAATTAAAATAAAGCTTTTATCCACCCTCATCCACATTTAATTAACAAGTAATAATATTGTTATGTTTGCGATAACCTCCTTAATGGAATAGATTTTTAAAATTTTCCTTTTAATTTTTGCACGAGGCGTTAATAAAAATTATAGTTAATAATAAATTAACACTCATCACAAATTTTTATGTGAACCAGGTACCTGATAACTTATCACCCATTCACAACACGAGCTTCATTTATCGATTTATCCATTATTTCTGCTCTAACTCTCCCCTGAAGTCATTCGATAATGACCGCGTTATTCACACAAAAATGTGTTTATTAACAGCACCATGTGTATAGTGAATGAAGATGTAGTGCTGTCAAAGGTATACCAATAAATAAAGAGCGTCTTTTAAACGTATCTACGATTAAGATAAGAAAATGCGGGTTGGTATATTAATATTAAAAAATTTGTAGGAAGATTATTTAAAGAGGCACTTGCTTTAAGGAATCAATGCATTGCTCTTACTCAAACATTTCGGTAAAAAGCTTATTGCACCTGAATTTTAGCAGTCTTATCGGTTGTAATTTTTCGATGTAAATATGTTTTTTTACCCTATTTTTGCCGTCCATTTTAATTAAAAAACCAGATGCAAATCATTCAGAACATTCGTGAAAAAGGAGCAGCTATCGTTATTGGAGTAATTGCCCTAAGTTTAATCGGCTTTATATTGATGGATGCCAAGCCAGGCAGCAATGGCGGGATCTTTGGCGGAAACAACGGGTCGAAAATAGGTGAGATCAACGGAGAAACAATTGAAGCTAATGATTTTAACGCCAGGGTTAAACGAATGGAAGACCAATATGGTGGCCGTGTGAGCGGGTCACAAACCTATGAGATCCGCCAAAATGTGTGGGACCAGTTAGTTGCTGAAAAGGTGCTTGTAAAAGAATTCGATAAGCTCGGTCTTAGTTTTTCACCCAAGGAAATGAGCAGTATTATGTTTAGTGAAGATGCGCCTTACACATTGAAGCAGGCTTTTACTGATAAAGCAACTGGTCAATATGATATTGCCAAGGTGCAGGAATGGTGGCAGCGTGCTAAAAAATCAAAAGGCGAAGAACGGGAAATGGTAGAAACCCAGGTAGTGGAACCTATGAAATTGCAGGCGCTGTATAATAAATATAGCAGTATGATAGCAGCGAGCGCTTATTATCCGAAATGGATGCAACAAAAGGAAAGCACCGAAAATAAAACCTTTGCAAATATCTCTTATGTGTCAGTGCCATATAATGTAATCAGCGACAGCGTCGTAAAAGTTACTGATGATGATATTGTGAATTACATGAAAAAGGATGAAGTAATTTACAAACAGGATGGAGGAAGATCTATTTCATACGTAGCCTTTAGTGCGAATCCAACAGCTAGCGATACCCTAAAAACTCTTGAAGCCGTAAATAGCCTTAAGGGCGCTTTTATTGCAGATACTAATGCCAAAGCTTTTATAGAAAGGAATATGAGCACCCTCAATTTTTTTGATGGATATGTTTTAAAATCAAAATTAGAAATGGCACAAAGAGACTCCATCGCAGCGTTGCAGCCTGGTCAGGTACTTGGGCCATACCTGGATGGAGGGAATTTTGTGTTAGCAAAAATGGTAAGCACTCGTCAATTGCCGGATAGCGTAAAAACAAGACATATCCTTATTGCAACAGTAGATCCGCAAACGAAACAATTTAAACTCGAAGATTCAGTAGCTAAAAAACGTATTGACAGTATAGCTACCGCTATCCAGGGAGGAGCAGATTTTAATACAATGGTTTTAATATATAGTGATGATCAGGGGAGTAAAATGACGAAAGGTGAATATGACTTTTCGCCAAGCCAGACTAACCTGGCAAAAGAATTTGCCGAAACTATTTTCTACGGTAATACCGGTGATAAGAAAGTTGTTCATACAGATTTTGGTTGGCACTATATCGAAGTGTTGAATCAAAGAAACTTCGAGCCTGCGTACAAAGTTGCCTACCTGGCTAAACAAATTCTTGCTACAGATGAAACAGTAAATGCAGCTAGTGCAAAGGCAACCAGGCTGGCGGGTGAAGGGAGGGATTTAAAATTATTGGATGCTTATGTTGTGAAAAACGGTTTACAAAAGGTAGATGTACCGGTGCTGGTAAAGGAAAACGACTATAAATTGGGAAGTTTGCAGGATGCAAGAGCATTAATAAAATGGGCTTTTGATGCAAAACCTGGTGAAGTAAGTGAACCCTTCAGCATAGAAGACCAGTTTGTAGTAGGCGTTTTAAATAGGATACAACCAAAAGGATTGCCCGATGCAAAAACAGCAAGGCCGATGGTGGAGCTAACCGTTCGAAATAAGAAAAAAGCTGAGCTGATAATAAAGAAACTTGGAGCAACCCTGGAATCTGCTGCTGCAGCCTATAATCTGCAGCCCGGAACAGCAGGAGCAGATTCGTCACTTACCATGTCCGCACAAATCATTAACGGAATTGGAGATGAACCAAAGGTGATCGGGGCAAGTTTCAATAAAGCGTTCCAAACAAAAGTTTCGAATCCAATAGCAGGCACTAATGGTGTTTATGTAATTAAAGTAAATAGCATTAGCACAAAAGCTCCCGACACGGCGCCACAGGTCGCAGTGCAGTCGCAACAGCGGGTAAGATCATTGATACAACAAATATCTGGTTGGTTTGAGTCTCTTAGGAAAACTGCAGACATAACCGATAACCGTCATAAAGTATATTAGTAGCAAAAAGACTGATACATGCACCCGTAACGCCTGTTGCGGGTGTTTTTGTGTTAACCAATTTAAATAACCATAGTGGTTACGACCTATAAAAAAATGATGATGTCATTAAGATCTCGAGGTTAAAGCGTTCATAATTCCCGATACAAATTCCATTTTTCGAAACACACTGCGCAATACAGCGCCTTTAATAATTGTAAATTTGCGATTATGGATGAAACATTTGTAAACAAGGTAACAGAGAGCAGCCTGATCACATTGAACCTGGAGGAATACTACCCCAGGGAGGAGATAAAAGTGTTTGATATGAAGGATCATTTATTTATGGGGCTTATTTTAAAAGAGAAAGATTTTCGGGAAGCCCTTAAAAATATTGACCTCTCCATATATATTAACAAAGCTGTTGCTGTAACCTGCAGTGCTGATGCGGTAATTCCCATGTGGGCATATATGTTAGTTGCAAGCACTTTGCAACCCGTAGCTAAAGAGATTATTTTTGGTACAGAAGAAGAATTAAAAAAGCAACTATTATTAAGAAATATAGCTCAGCTTCCCATGAATGATTTCATAGATAAACGTGTTGTGATAAAGGGTTGCGGCGATTTACCCGTTGGCGAAGCTGCTTATTTGGAAGCAACCAAAATATTGAGACCAATTGCTAAGAGTATCATGTACGGCGAACCTTGCAGTACCGTTCCTATTTTTAAGAAGAAATAACACTTTTTGGTACGTTAATTTTTTTACCTTCACGGCATTCATCTTCAACTTTTCCTTCCACGAATGATAGATGCATTTATAAAAGGTCTTGCCCTGAGTTTTTTGCTGATATGTTCAGTAGGCCCCTTAGTTTTTACCGTTATTAAACAAAGTATAATAAATGGCCGCCAGGGCGGATTAAGCTTTATTGCCGGTATCTGGCTGAGTGATGTATTAATGGTAATATTAAGTAATGCTTTTTCTGAATTAGTTACCAGTTTGCTGGAGTTTAAAAAGCCCATAGGAATCGGTGGAAGTGCATTTTTAATGCTACTTGGCGCTTTTTATCTTTTCTTTAAAAAAGTAAAAATGCGCAATGAAGAGGATGCCAAATTCAACGTTTCGGCAGGTACGCATGCCAAGCTCGCCGCCTCAGGATTTTTAATCAATACCCTTAACCCCGGCATCATTGCCTTTTGGTTAACCACTACCACTACCATTGCAATCACACACACAGTAAAAGAACGGATCCTTATTTTTAGCACTTGCATTATTATAAACTTAGCGGCAGATGTATGTAAGGTGGTTCTGGCAGATAAGTTGAGCGCTAAACTAAACCATAAAAATCTCACGCTTATAACAAGGATATCGGGCGCTCTTCTTATAGCGTTTGGTGTAGTATTGTTGGTGGGGATATTGTATTCAACCGCTAAATAATTCCGTTAACTCTTTTTACAGGTACTTATAGTTTATTTTACACTATGAAAGGTTTACTGCTCATTCTCTCCGTTGCTTTTACTGGCCAGTGCTTTGCTCAGCGTTCTGACGTAATTATGTTTAAGAAAAGAAATAAGACCATCGATCGTTTCTATAGCGGAAAAGAGATAGCATTTACCACCATTAACGGCGCCTATGTTAAGGCTAATATCGAGGGAATAAAAAGTGATACGCTATTTCTGAAAGAATATATTGTGAGAACTGTACCTACACGATTGGGTGTATATATATTAGACACTATGGCTGTTTACAATCTTAAGTATCATTACAACGAAATTAAAACCATTGGTAAAGAGTCAAAGGGTTTCAATTTATCGGGCAGTGCTGCAAGCTTGATGGGAGGCGGCTCTTTACTAATGCTGGCCAGTGGAATTGTTTACCTTGCAGATAGGGAAAAATTCAGTCCCGCATTGTTGATCGCTTCCGCTTCTCTTGCAGGTCTTGGTTACCTGATGGCGAAAACAGGCGGCAAAGGAATGGAGATCGGGAAAAAATATCACCTCGTTTACCTCAACCTGTCAGATAATAAGAAACTGTAAAACCTCTCCCAAAAAAATCCATGGAAACCAGCATGCAAAAAGCGTGGCGCATCTTTAAAAAAATTCTTCTCATTCTTTTTATTAGTCACCTGCTCTATATATTTTTTTGTAAATGGGTCAATCCACCAATCACGCTTACACAAGTTGGTAGTTTGCTGCAAGGCTATGGATTAAAAAGAGATTATGTAAGTTTTGATGAGATGAGTCCAAACATCAAATTGGCCGTGATGGCGAGCGAAGACCAGTTATTTCCGGAGCATGATGGCTTTGATATGAAGGCGATTGAAAAGGCAATAAAATTTAACGAAAAGCACCCCAATCGGAGAAGGGGCGCCAGCACTATCAGCCAACAGGTAGCAAAGAATGTATTCTTATGGCAGGGTGGCGGCTTTATTCGTAAAGGGCTGGAGGTATATTTTACTTTTATGATCGAAAAAATTTGGAGCAAGAAAAGGATATTGGAAACTTACTTAAATGTGGCGGAAATGGGCAAGGGAATATTTGGAATAGAAGCAGCATCAAGAGCATACTTCAATAAATCAGCAAAAAATCTTACCAGGGCCGAGGCGGCGAAAATAGCGGCCAGTTTACCTAATCCCAAATTATACACGGTAAAGCCGATCAGTAAAAAAGTGTCTGACAGGTATGATGATATAATGCGTCAAATGAATAATCTTGAAGGCGACCCGGATATCCAGGCTTTAATTAAATAGGCGCTCTTCGTAATAAGAAAGAACCAGTTTCTCTTTTCGAACTACTGCCTTAACGTCCCTGGCAATATCCGTTTATTTTAATCAGCTAACTTTGCCGCTTAATTAAAAAATATGAGTTTTAGAAATTTCAAAATGGTGGGCTATGTTATTTATGGCCGTGGTTCTTTCAACCAATTAGATGAAATCTTACAACCTAACCGAAAGGAAGATGCGCCCATGATTTTTTTAGTCGATCATTTTTTTGAAGGAAAAGAACTTGCTGACAGAGTACCAGTTAAAGGAAAAGACAGGATCATTTTTGTAGATGTTACGTACGAACCCAAAACAACTTATGTTGATAGCATCGCTAATCAACTAAAAGAAGAATTTGGTAAAGTAAGTGGAATAATCGGTCTCGGAGGCGGATCGGCAATGGACCTTGCAAAAGCAGTTTCATTAATGATGAACAACCCCGGAAGCAGCGCAGATTACCAGGGATGGGACCTTGTAAAAAAGCCAGGTGTTTACAAAGTTGGTATACCCACGTTGAGTGGCACCGGCGCCGAAGTAAGCCGCACAACAGTACTTACTGGGCCTACTAAAAAGCTCGGTATGAATTCAGATTTTACGCCCTTCGATCAGATTGTGCTGGACCCCGCACTGACAGCCAATGCGCCGGTTAATCAACGCTTTTACACAGGTATGGATTGTTATATTCATTGCATTGAAAGTCTTACCGGAACTTACCTAAATGAGTTTAGCAAAAGTTATGGTGAAAAAGCACTACAGCTTTGCAGGGATGTATTTGTTAACAAAGATCAGTGGGATGAAGAGAGCGATGATAAATTGATGATGGCATCCTACGCTGGTGGAATGAGCATTGCCTATTCGCAGGTTGGAGTTGCACATGCTGTTAGTTATGGACTTAGTTATTTATTAGGTACCAAGCATGGCATTGGCAATTGTATTGTCTTTAATCATCTTGAAGAATACTATCCGGAAGGAGTAAAAGAATTTAAATATATGGTTGAAAAGAACCAGGTAGAAATCCCCCAAAATATATGTGCAAACCTAACGGATGAACAATTCGACAAAATGATCGATGTCTCTCTCGTTATGAAACCACTGTGGGAAAATGCGCTTGGTAAAGATTGGGAAAAAATAATGACAAGGGAAAAATTAAGAAAGTTATACGAGCGGCTATAGTAAACAAGGGATAAAATATGCACAATTTTTTTTGAACCCAGCAGAAGTTTTTCAATTAGGCTTCAGTGGCGTCGCACTCTTGTACATTTTATCAATTGGGAGCAAAAAAATACAGGTCACTAATTTATCCCTTGCGCAATACATGATTGCAATTAACGGGTGTTAAAATAATAGAAGGACGCTGCTATCATAATTATCAGAAATTAAATCTGATGTATTCAGAAGCAAAATCGGAAAGCCGTTTCTTCTGTATCCTGCTGTGGTCAACCATCTACACCCGTTAAAAAACAAACCCCTACCTTTGCGCTCTACTCCACTATCAAGTAAGGCATGTTGTAAGCCGGTGGTAAAAATTTCCTTCGCTGATTCAGAAAATGCAACGTCTTTGCCAGCCTCAAACAAATAAACCATTCAATGGCATTTAGAAAATTAGAATTAATTGAACCTATCCTTAAGGCATTGGCCGACGAAGGATATACTACACCAACGCCCATTCAGCAACAATCAATACCACTGGTATTAGAAAGAAAAGATCTGCTGGGTTGTGCACAAACAGGCACCGGTAAAACGGCAGCTTTTGCAATACCGATCTTGCAAATATTACACGAAGAAAAAAAGCAGGAACAAGGCCGTAAGCAAATAAAAGCTTTGATATTAACACCTACCCGTGAGCTGGCAATACAAATAGACGAGAGCTTTGCAGCCTACGGAAAATATACCGGCTTAAGTCACGCCGTTATTTTTGGAGGCGTTTCGCAATTTCATCAAACGAACCAACTAAGAAATGGGGTTGATATTTTAGTAGCAACTCCCGGACGTTTACTCGACCTGATGAGCCAGGGTTTTATTGGCTTGCAACATTTAAAGATCTTTGTGCTGGATGAGGCCGACCGTATGTTGGATATGGGTTTTATTCATGATGTAAAGCGAGTGATTATAAAGTTGCCCGCTAAAAGGCAAACACTGTTTTTTTCAGCAACTATGCCGCCGGAGATACAGGCGCTTGCCAATGTATTGCTGACCAATCCTTCTAAAGTAGAAGTAACTCCTGCATCTTCAACCGTAGACGCAATTGACCAGAGCTTGTTCCATGTAGATAAAGTGAATAAACCGGCGCTGCTGCTTTACCTTTTGAAACATAATAATATTACCACTGCCCTTGTATTTACACGAACCAAGCATGGCGCAGATAAGGTGGTTAAAATTTTACAAAGAGAAAATATTTCTGCCGCGGCTATCCATGGTAATAAATCCCAGAATGCAAGGCAGAATGCTTTAAAAGATTTCAAAACCGGTAACCTGCGTGTGTTGGTTGCAACGGATATTGCTGCACGTGGTATTGATATAGACGAGCTGACGCATGTAATAAATTTCGAGATGCCCAACGTACCGGAAACCTATGTACACCGCATTGGTCGTACAGGCAGGGCCGGTAATACAGGGATTGCATATTCTTTTTGCGACAACGAAGAAAGAACTGAATTAAAGGATATTCAAAAACTGATTGGTAAAAATATTCCAATAACCGATAGTCATCCTTACCCCTTAAGTGCCGCCGATTTTGTACCGAATGTTACCGGGCCAAAAATATCAACAATGAGAAGGCCCGATCATAAATTTCATTCATCCGACCGCGGTGGCAGGAGGGGATATGGAACGCAACGAACAGGAAATAAATAATCTGAGAAAATTGTTGGTTCACTTTTTAATACAGGTAAAGGGTAATAAAAACGCCGTCAATATTTGCAGAGAAAATTTCTTTGTTGATCGCCGATCCCAAAAGCATTTAATTATAAATTAATAGACCGAAGCCCAGCTTCGGTTTTTTGCATTTAAAATTTAAATGGCCGCTCTCAACATATCGTTAATAATCATTAATTTCCTTTTTTATTAATGCCATATGAGCAAAAGAAATTATTTATCGTATTTGTTGAATCCGCTGGATCTGCTGCGTACGAAAAAAATATTGCACGTAAACCCAACCGCAGTTGCAACCAGGCAGGAACCGGATCAAGTGAAAATTTCCGTGTATGATTATGATGCCCAAACAATACAAACGAAGGAAGTATCTGATGTGCCTTCCTGCTATGCCTATCTCGATACGCCTAAGATCACCTGGATAAACGTGGATGGACTTCGCAAAAAAGAAGTGGAACAAGTAGGGTCGCATTTTGGCATCCATGTATTGATTATTGAAGACATTTTAAGTATAGGGCAACGGCCCAAAATGGACGATATAAATGGCTTGTTATTTTGTTCGCTCAGTATGCTCTATTTTAATGCTAAACACTCCTCTGTAGAAACAGAACAAATCAGCATTGTGCTGGGGAAAAACTTTGTGATCAGTTTCCAGGAGGATGCAGCGAGAGATGTTTTTAACCCGCTAAGGGAAAAACTGAAAATCAATGGAAGCAAAATAAGGTTGAACGGCGCCGACTTTTTGTTTTATTCATTGATTGATATGATCGTGGATAATTTTTATGTAGTGATGGAGCAACTGGGTGAACGTATTGAAGGTTTGGAGGAAGACATTGTGCGCAATGCAAACACCCGTAGCCTCGCAAAAATTAACATGTTACGCAAAGAAATGATCGTACTGAAAAGAAGTATTTCGCCGGTAAGAGAATTGGTAAATGGAATATTACGAAGCGAAAGTGATTTGATCGAAGACCGTACTGAAAAATATTTTAAAGATGTATACGACCATGTTATCCAGGCAAATGAATTGGCGGAGAACTATCGTGATATGATGATGAACCTTCAGGATCTATATCTGAGCAATGTGAATTTAAAGACCAACGAAGTAATGAAAGTGATGGCGGTGGTAACCTGCTTACTTGCGCCAGCAACCGTTATCGGCGGCATCTTCGGGATGAATTTTGATAAGCTCCCTTATATACATCATCAATATGGATTTTTTATTGCCGCAGGTCTCATGTTACTCATCCCGGTTTGCATGATCTATATTTTTAAGAAAAGAGGTTGGTTTTGATCAGAGAATTTCATCAACGGCTTTGATGGCTTTTTGTAACCGCTCTTCATAGTTGCCGCTAATATCGATCCACGGCACTGCTTGATTGATCATGATGTCTTTATAATGATGATACAGCCTGGCTCTTGATTCCAGGTCCGGATATTCACGGAGCTCGTCTGCAACCCAGGGCAGGTCAATATTACATAGCAGGTACAAATCATACTTTTTTTCAACAACCTGGTTCAGTATCCAGTGATGGCATTTATCAAAAACAAATTCACACCAAACCTTAAGCACATACATATCGGTATCAATAAACAACGGAGATGCAAATTTTGTGGACTCCCTGGTTAAAGACAACATGTTATCGATTGCTGTTTCTTCCAGTGCGACCTGGCCCTTAGCGATCGTAAGTAAATTTTCAAAATTATAATCCGTGCCATTTGCCATTAAATATTCCCTCGCAAATTCTCTCACCCATTGAGTTGAATAATGTTCGGCGAGTTGCGCACACAACGAACTCTTGCCCGTACTTTCAGGCCCAATGATCACTATTTTTTTGAGCGGTATTATTGGTTGATTTTCCAAGCGGGCTTTGCCTTTAGTGCCTGCTTGTAGATGGGGCAGGCTTCGTGATGCGCACCAGGGAGATAGCCGGCGCTTACTAAAAATTCATTTACTATTTCACCACCCGTAAAGCGGAAAGTTTTTTTAAAAAGCTTTGTCCATTCTTCTTTGCTCTTTGGATGTTGTTGATCTAACCAGTTTTTAAAAGAACCAAACTCTTTTTGCAAAGCCATGATCGTTTTTGCATTTTCTATGGCTGCGTTCACTTTCAACTTATTTCGGATAATGCCGGCATCATTCAATAAGCGCTGTACATCTTTATCCTTGTAACCGGCTACTTTTTTTATATCGAAGTCATGATACGCATTTCTAAAACTATCCTGCTTTTTTAGAATAGTTGTCCAGCTTAATCCTGCCTGGTTTATCTCCAAAATCAGCCTGCAAAATAATTCGTTGTCATTATCAATCGGAAATCCATAATGCTGATCATGATATAGCTTATGTATTTTAAGGTCATCAGGCTTCATCCTGTCAAGTGCTCCACAATAAGTGTTCTGGATATCCATTTTAATTATTTAAGGTTTCTCTTTTCTTCCATTCTTTTAACCCAAATACAGCCATCACCAAGAGCACTACATAAAACACACTGGTAAACACATAATCTTTTACAAAATAAAGGGGAATAGACGCAATGTTAGTTGCGATCCACCAATACCAGCTTTCCACTTTTTTTTTCGTCATCAGCCACATACCTGTATATGCGGAAGCGCTTGCAAATGCATCGGCCCAGGGAATAGCGCCAGGAGCAAAATTCTTTTGTAAATATTGTAACGCAAAAAATATCACTATGTAAAAAGCGGCGAAAAAGAATAGCTGATATAGCCATTCTTTTTTTGTGCTCGAAGTAATGTGCAAAACTGGCCGGTGAGCTGCATCTTTTTTTGCCCACAATACCCATCCGTATATACTCATAACGGTATAGTAAAAATTTACACTTGCTTCGCCAAATAAACCGCCTTCAAAACTTAAATAAATGTAGAAAATGGTGTTGATAAGCCCGGTAGGATACACCCATATATTTTCTTTTCTTGAAAACCAAACGCTCGCAATGCCGGCGAATACAGCAATGTATTCAAGCCAGCCGGTCTCCTTCATTCCTGCGATAAAACGCTCATATATTTCAGGTGCTGACAAAAAAGATTATTGAGGATTACGATATTTTCTGAATGGCCGAAGGTAAACGATTCCTTTGGATGTTTTGAAACGTGTGGGTGTTTGCATCCATTCTCCTTTTGCGCCATTGCGCCAAACAAGAAAGTGTAAATGAGGAAATAACGCATACCCCGTTTTGCCACTAAGTCCAATGGGTTGTCCTTGATGTACGGTATCGCCGACCTTTACAAAAGAACCATTGTATTGAAGGTGCCAATATCCTGCTCTTGATCCATCTTCATGTTGTATTACAATATTATTTCCATAGGGCCTGTATTTTCGATTCCAGCCACCTTTGTTGCCATCTATTTTTACCCTTACAACCACACCACTTCTTGCAGCCAAAACCGTTGTTCCCCGCTTCATTTTAAAATCAAGCGCTACCCGATTTTTATGTGAGTACCTGCTAAAATAACCTTGCACAACTAAATGAATAGCACCAGGCTCGTAAGGCAGGCTGTAAGCATAGCTCGTATCTTCTTTGATGACGCCCTTTTGTAATTGCCTTACCGAAGTACGCATAGGATCTTTACTGGCTGCACAACTTGCCAGCAACATTATTATAGCAAATACAAAAAAGGGAATTCGGTTTTGAGGCATAGCGTAACTCCAAAAATATATTGATCGATTAAACGGCAGTTATCTTTATCAACAGGTCAAAAAAAACATCCTCAGTGCGAGGATGCTATTTTATAATTCTTTAAGGTTTTTTATTCAGCCTCAGCCACTACTTCTTTTACCTCTGGTATCATCCTTTTCATCATTCCTTCAATACCCGCTTTCAGGGTTATCATACTACTCGGGCATCCGCTGCAACTTCCCTGGAGCATCAGGTTTACCTTTCCATCTTCGTAGCTTTTAAACTGGATAGCACCACCATCCATTTCTACGGCAGGCTTTACATAATTTTCTAACAGCTCTTTGATACGCTTTACCACATCATCATCATCTGCACTTACTTCATTGCTGCTTTCCTGTTTCATAGAAGCGATTGCTTCTTCATTTACTACAGACTTACCCTCTTCCAGGTATTCCTTTAAAAATTGCTTAATGGCGGGTATTACATCCTGCCAATCATCGGTACCAGTTGTTTTTGTAAGTGTAATAAAATTACTTGCTATAAAAACTGACTTTATAAATGGGAATGTAAATAATTCCTGTGCGAGGGGCGACGGAGCAGCACTCGCCTCATCGGGGAAGTCGATGCTCTTGCCGGGATATAATAACTTGTTCGCCACAAACTTCATTGTTTCCGGGTTAGGAGTCATTTCTGTGTAAATGCTAATAACCGGGTTGCCTGTCTTTATCATAAAATTGTAATTGAAAATTCAATGCAAAGTTAACAAGTATCATACACAATAGGAAGCCACCGTGTTAGCGGTGGCCCCTGTACTCAAATTATTTCTTATTTCGAAAATATCCATCTTTATGTAGAAAACACCGGAATCACATTGCCGTCTTTCTATGAAAGACGAAGTCAATAAGCCTTTTACGCTAGTGCCGGCAGAATTTAATGAACGGATGGCCCGGATACTATTACAACATTAAACCGGCTCCACAACTGATTCAGCGAACTTGTTAAAATTTGTTTCTACAATCTTTGAACTATAGGCGTGTTAGATTTTATTGTTCCAGGCATTATTCAAGAATCCGCAGTTTCGCATAATTCAACATGATCTTCTTCTCACCATTCAGTTCAAATTGTACTGTAGCAATAGGGTTATGAGCTGAACCTTCAATTTGAGTAACTGTACCAAAACCAAATTTTTGGTGTTCAACTTTTTGCCCTGCCTGTAAATTGCTAGTATCACTTGGGGCAAACCCCTCTGTTGGTGTATGCTCTTTTGTTTGCGGCCTGGTAGGCACCAGGTAAGCAGGCCTGCTTTTTTCTTCCTTTCGGGCAGGTGGTGAAATGTGATTTTTTCCGGGAACGAAAGTCCGTTGAAATGAAGTGCCGCCCCAGTTATTTTCATATCCTCCCTGGTTGCGAACGCCGCCACCCGCAAAACTTTTATCTAAATAATCTTCCGGCATTTCTTCAATAAAACGACTTGGGTCATTTTGTTGTAACTGGCCAAAGCGATAGCGTGCATTAGCGTAAGTAAGCCACAATTTTTTCTTTGCCCTTGTAATGGCCACATAAAATAATCGCCGCTCCTCCTCCAATTCTTCCCTTGTATTAATGCTCATGGCGCTGGGAAAAAGAGTTTCTTCAAGACCACCTACAAATACGCAACTAAACTCCAAACCCTTAGCCGCATGTATTGTCATCAGCTTTACACTATCCGCTTCATCCTTATCATTATCGGAATCTGTTAACAAGGTAATTTGTTGCAGGTAACTGCCCAGGCTCTTATCACCAACCTCACCATCTTCTTCGTTGGAAGGGGTTTCGGTAAATTCTTTAATAGAGTTTAATAACTCCTGGATGTTCTCATACCTGGCAAGCCCTTCGGTGGTTTTATCGTTGAATAATTCTTTTACGATCAATGTGCTTTTTCCCACGATGATGGCCACGTCGTATGCGTTCTTTTTTTGCAGTTCGCTCTGGAACATTCGGATCATCAGTACAAAATTGTCAATAGCTTCCAGTGTGCCGGCTTTATAACCATAACGGGCAGCATCCTCCAATACTTGCCATAGAGTAACGTTGTTGTCATTGGCTGCTAATACGGCACGGTCCATACTTGTTTTACCAATACCCCTTGCAGGATAATTGATGATACGCTTCAGTGCTTCCTCATCGCTGGGATTCACCACCACTCTTAAATAAGCAACAAAATCTTTTATTTCTTTGCGTTGGTAAAAAGACAGGCCGCCGTAGATCCGGTAAGCAATATTCATTCTGCGTAGACTTTCTTCATAGCTCCGGCTTTGGGCATTGGTTCTATATAAAATAGCAAATTCATTGTTGAAAAAATGATTGCGTAATTTTTCCTCCTGTATTGTGTCCGCTACAAATTTTCCTTCTTCATTATCTGTTGCAGTACGCACCAGTTTTATTTTATCGCCGTCGCCTTTGTCTGTCCATAATGTTTTAGGCAATTGATTTTTATTGTGCCCGATCACTTCATTGGCCACATTCAAAATCGTTTTGGTGCTGCGATAATTCTGTTCAAGCTTAACCACTTTTACATCGTCATAATCCTTTTCGAACTGCAAAATATTTTCAATTGTTGCTCCACGAAAACTATAAATACTTTGTGCATCATCACCAACCACACAAATATTTTCGTGCATTGCTCCCAGCAGTTTGATGATCTCGTATTGAGAAGTATTTGTATCCTGGTACTCATCTATCATGATGTATTTAAACTTGCGCTGGTACTTGCTAAGTGCATCGGGATGATTCATTAAAAGCTGGTACATTTTAAATAACAGGTCATCAAAATCCATGGCGCCATTTTTAAAACAGCGCTTATTATAAGCATCGTATATTTTGCCGATCAGTGGTTTGTTTGCCCTTGCATCTTCCTGTTGAACCGCCCAATCGTTCATGTATTCTTCGGGGCCAATAAGGCTGTTTTTGGCCGAAGAAATTCTATTGTATACTACATTCGGTTTATAGAATTTATCATCCAGGTCCATTTCTTTGATCACAGTTTTGAGAACGCTTTTAGCGTCATCTGTATCATAGATGGTAAAATTATTTGGATAGCCGATCTTATTGGCTTCGCCTCTTAATATTCTCGCAAACACACTATGAAATGTACCAATATATAAATTGCGGGCTTCTGAATTACCGAGTGTTCTTTCCACCCTTTCTTTCATTTCTTTTGCCGCTTTGTTCGTGAACGTAAGGGCAAGAATATTGAAGGCATCAATATGATGAAACCCCATCAGGTGAGCAATCCTTGTAGTGAGCACTTTGGTTTTTCCACTGCCTGCACCGGCAATGATCATGATTGGACCGTCTTTATGTATAACAGCTTCCCGCTGTGGTTCGTTCAATTCATCTAAATAATTCCGCATAACAACGAAGTTACGAATAGGAAAACTGAGGTGGATTGGTGTGGGGAAATATTTAGAAAAGAAGCCGGGTAAGCTGGGCATTTTCCATTTAAATAAAACAACTTTCTTTCAGTTGAAGGCGTCTTAATTTTATTGTTATAATTGTTTCCTTTGCAACACATTGAATTTTTTCATATCGATCATTTTGAAAATAATTATTACCGGGTAAAGCCGCCTGAATCCCTTAGTCATTTTATTGATTTTTTTTGGGAAACGAAGTTTGATCATTTGTGGGAGATATATCCTGAAGGTTTCTCAGATGCGTTATTTCCAAATATTGGTTACACCTATCTTATTAACCTTGGTACACCTTTTACTATGCAGGTTGCAGATAAATTTTTTGATATGAAAACAGATGGCTTTCTGCCACGCAATAATGCCATTGAATGTTATCATCAAAAAGACAATCGATTGTTTGGTATTAAGTTTAAAGTGTCGCCGGTTATCTATGAAAAGAAGATCAATTTTTCTGAATATAAGGGGCAGATTTTTCCACTTAGTTATTTGATGGAAGGAGCAATTATTCAGCAGGTAAAGAACGCGGCTTCTTTTGAGGACAGGTTAATTATACTTTGCAAGTATTTTGAGAAAATAGTAAACAAATACCAGGGATCAATGCTGCCGGTGCAGGTGGTTACACAAGTATTGGATCGATGTGATATTGAAAATGATTTTTCTGTTTCCATTAAAGAATTAGCTGAGCAACATAACATTTCATCCCGTACGTTGCAACGTTATTTTGAAACTGTTACCAGCCTGAGTAGTAAAAAGGCTTTGCAAATAATGCGCATTCGCAAGGCTGTTCATCATTTAGCAACATCGCCAGGTAATTTTGATTATGCTCTATACGGATATTATGATCACAGTCATTTTTATAAACACTTAAAAAGCTTTTTGCAAAAAGATACTCTTTCTGCACTACAGCCACACCTACAACTATTGCGGTCGCTGCATAGGTAATGTCAGGCGCTTTTTACATTACGTTTATTGTGCTCTTTGTCTTTCTTCTTCAGAAGCAGTAGTTCGGCGGCGGGCAGCCTGCACCTTATTATTTCCAAAGCGGTAAGTAAAGCTTAGGTTCGCCACTCTGGATTCCCTGTAAGCATGCCATTTTTCTATATAATTATTATAGGTAATGACGGCCTTTGGTAAATTGGTCCAAAAGATATCGGTAATGTTAAACCGAAGTGTGCCTTTATTTTTTAGAATAGTTTTCTGTACACCGGCAGACAATCCCCATTGCGGATCCAACACCATAAACCCATATTGTCCGCCCGTGTTTAGAATAGCATTGAGTTCAGTAGTCCAGCCATTTTTAAAAGTAAACGTATTATTGGTTCGGATATCAGCCACAGGTTTTCCTTTGCTCAGATTTGTGCCGCCAAGATTGCCATTGAATTTTTCATAATACAAGTCGGCATTGTTAATCATGTTCCACCAGTTGGTAATTTTTATCGGGGCAGAAATACCCAAACCCACATAATCCGAAGAAGAAAGATTGATGGGAATCTGAACAGTAACATTCTCATTCGAAGGAATATTTGGAAATACATCCCTGAATTTTGCAATGGCAATATTTTGGTTGTTGACTGTATGACTATAACTCGCTGTGAAGTTGAGGTTCTTCAAGGTATAGCTCAGTTCGTAGGACCATGTTAACTGCGGCAGCAAGCCAGGGCGGCCGGTAGCATAAGTGGTAACATCAATCAAAAAGAGGAATGGATTCAACTGCGAATATCCCGGTCTGTCAATACGACGACTGACTGATACTCCAAGCGTTTGATCTTCCCTAATCTTGTAATTGAAAAAAGCGCTGGGGAATAATTGGAAATAACTGGAATCGAAACGTATGTTCCCGATCAGTTGTTCTGTTTCAATATTTGTCTGCTCGCCTCTTAATCCTAATTGCACATTGAATTTTTTAAATTCCTTGCTTACATTCAGGTATGCCGCATTATTGTTTTCGTGGTATAAAAAATGATTGGTCTTATTCACATCATTTTGCGGCGTGCCGCTGCTCATGTCCCAAAACTTTGCATCGTTATCCGAAGACACAAAACTTGTTTTAAAACCAGCTTCCCATTTAGCTCCATTTTTCAAGGGGTTCACATAATCAACCTTTGCGGTTTTAAAACTTAGTTTGCCATCCTGGTCTCCGTCCAGTACATAATTGGGCTGCTCAGGAGTTCCATCCAGTCTGAAGTAGCTGGTGGCATTTACAGTAAGCGAGTTTGAGTTGTACACTCCGTAATCCGCATCAGCGGTTAGTTCCCTGCCAGAGCTATCGAATGTGTGCTTAAAATTAATGTTAGCGAGAGAGTTATTCGCATGGTCATTATTAGTAGCAAAAGAATGGAAAGTGCTGGTAGCCTGTTTTTGCGGATTGATCACTATGGAGCTATTATTATTTTTACGCTTGAAATGATTGAAGTTTCCATTCAATACAAACCCGATAATCGTCTTTTTAGAAGGAAAGAAATCCATTCCTAACCTGGCGGTATTGGAGGCAAAAGGGGATTTCGAATAATTATCCTTTAAATCACCGCCGTTATAGATGCCGTTCGTGAAAAAATTTCTGTCGAGTATCAGGTGGTTTAATCCAACCCGGTAAGCATAATTATAATTTCCAAAGATGTTTACATTCTTGTTGCGGTAATTAAAAGTGGTTCCTGCATTAGCTTTTGGATAAACGCCTTGTCCATAACCCGCAGTAAGTGTTCCGTTAATTCCCATGCGCTGATCCTTTTTCATCCTGATATCAATTATCCCTGAGTTGCCGGCGGCATCATATTTAGCGGAGGGATTGGTGATAATTTCAATGCGCTCAATAGCAGCAGAAGGCAATCCTTTTAAATAATTGGCGAGGTCGGGACCTGTCATTGGAGTAGGTTTCCCATCAATCATTATAATCACACCTTGTTTTCCCCGCAGGCTGATAGCGTCATTCTGATCAACATTAACACCGGGAGAGCGTTCCAGTACATCCATTGCAGAACTGCCGGCGCTTACAATACTATTCTCCACATTAACAACAATGCGGTCTGATAGTTTTTGAATAAAAGGTTTACGGGAGTTTACTGTTATTGCATCCAACTCTTTGGCCGCCGGTTGCAGTGATATTGAGACCGACTGTGCTGTTGCATTTTCTGTCTCAATTTTTATAGGGTTTGAATAACGGGAGCCATAGTTCACAACACTCGCCCGAACCAGGTACAAGCCGATTGCAATATTCTCAAATTCAGCGTTGCCCTTTGCATCACTTATTGCGGCTTTAACCAGTGATGAGTCTTTCGTTCTCAGGAGTTCTGCCGTAGCGTTCTGCAAAGGCGTGCCTTCCGCGTTCTGAATAGTAATATTGATCTTACCAATGTGTTGCGCCTTCAGAAAAAAGCTGCAAAGAAGAAATAGGGAGAGGATGAAAAAAGCTTTCATAATTTTCGTTTGAACAAAAATCTGGGAAAAACGAGAACATTCGTATGTCTTATACATCAAACGCCACAAGAAAAGATAAACGGCAGGAAAGAAATTTATCGGTGTCGGATTTTTACATAGCCGTTCGTATAAGGAAGTACTCTTTAGGTGTAAGAGAGTTGTTGTCCGGGCATTAGCTTTTCATAGCATCATCCTTGCATCGCCCTCGTGTACCGCAGAAACTTTGGGCAGCGTATAACGGTACATTATAGGTTGTACTTAGTCAAAAGAATGCAACCTAATGCAGAAAGCAAGATGTAAGGCGATGATCTGCGAAATGACGAAAACTAAATGGCGTATTCCAGTACATTATCATTTACCGGTAATGCGAGATACCAGCAAAGGCCAATCACAAGGCAATTGATATCGGCACCTGAAAGAACAGGCGAAAGAATGTTGGAGCTAAAAGCGGCGTTCGTTTGAAGGCTGATTTTAATAAGCGGTTGCAGTCGATCGGTTTTATAAATGATCAGTTCTTCTCCATTTATTTGATAATGGTATTTTTTGTTATCCATTAGAACGGAGCCTTCCTTACTCCGAAGTTTGTCATATAGAAGGTTGCCGATCTCCATGCCATATTCATTTTTAAAGATCGTTTTGTCTCCAAATGCGCTGGTGCTTTCCAGGAAAAATAAGCGATGATTGTTACCACTGGTAATTCTTGCAGACTTATGGCGGGGATTATATTTGAGAATCATTTTGCAATCGTTCTTGTCCATTAAACGATATTCCTGCAAGGAGGAATGCTGATTGCTGATTATTTCCCAGTTCATATGTTAGCTTTTTAAAGCGAAAAAGTAGAATTTTTATAAATCCTAACCAAGAGGTCAGGTATGCGTAACAATTATTTAATATTGGAACCGGAACGGGTTTTAGTCACAAGACGAAACGTTTAGGTAACGGAATCCCTTAAAAACTACCACTTTGTGGTATTGTTCAGTTCAATAAAGTGTTGTCTCTTTGTATAAGCAGATTAAAAATTACTTTAAACCCAAGAATAAAGACTTTGCCCGTTTTCATCCGACCACTACCCCTAGGGAATTTAAAATAAAGTAGTTTTTTCTCATGCTTCAGCCCTGTCCCGATTTCGGGATGGGGTTTTTAAAAACTTCATTCGCTAAAAACTTTACTAAAAAAATACTAAATTAATTAGTGTTGATAAAAGAAAACAATTATCTTTGAACCGAATTTTATTTTTACACGCACAACCAGATACATCACTTAAAAAAACTAAAAACAATGAGCAACGCAGAAAAACTCAAGGCCCTGAAATTAACAATGGACAAAATCGATAAAGATTTTGGCAAAGGCTCGGTAATGATCATGGGCGATAAGCCTCATGTAGAACAGGAAGTAATATCAACAGGATCTCTTGGATTGGATGTGGCTTTAGGTATCGGCGGATTACCCAAGGGAAGAGTAATAGAAATATATGGACCGGAAAGCAGTGGTAAAACGACCATCGCCACCCATGTAATTGCGGAATCGCAAAAAAAAGGTGGCATGTGTGCATTCATAGATGCAGAGCATGCTTTTGATAGTGGTTATGCACAAAAGCTTGGAGTAGATATAGATAACTTACTTATATCTCAACCTGATTATGGTGAACAGGCGCTCGAAATAGCTGACCGTTTGATATTATCCGGCGCAGTAGATGTGGTGGTGATAGACTCTGTTGCGGCATTGGTACCGAAAAGTGAACTGGAAGGAGAAATGGGAGATAGCAAAATGGGGCTTCATGCAAGATTGATGAGCCAGGCATTACGCAAGTTAACGGCCACTATCTCAAAAACAAATTGCTGCTGTATTTTCATTAACCAGTTACGGGAGAAGATCGGTGTTATGTTTGGTAATCCTGAAACCACTACCGGTGGTAATGCCTTAAAGTTTTATGCTTCTGTAAGATTGGATATTCGCCGTATGGCGCAAATAAAAGACGGCGATGAAGCCATTGGTAACCGTGTTAAAGTAAAAGTTGTAAAAAATAAAGTGGCGCCACCATTTCGGAATGCTGAATTTGATATCATATTTGGCGAGGGTATTTCTAAAACCGGAGAGATTATTGATATGGGAGTAGAGATGGGCATAGTACAAAAAAGCGGGAGCTGGTTTAGCTATGATGCCAATAAACTCGGCCAGGGCAGGGATTCAGTTAAACAATTATTATTGGATAACCCTGAAATGGCTAAAGAGATCGAAGTGAAAATACGTGCGAAAATAGCTGAAATGCAAGCTGGTTAATATTGTTTGATTTTTATGGGTTAGTAAAAAACAAACGGCCATTCCGAAAGGAGTGGCCTTTTAATTCCCGATATTTTGCCCAGTGCTACTAATTGCTACCATCATCTTGAAGAACTGTATGATTCCGATAGCTTCATGTACAGTTATATGAGGAACAAGGGCTAACCTCGCTTGCTTACTCGGCTGGCTGAAGGTCTATTCAAGAATTTTTTCGAGTTTAAGAGGATTTTGTCTTGAATCCCAAATTGTAATTATGCTTATGAATGTATCAAACTCATTATAAACCAACAGATAGTCCTTTACAATCTTTATACGGGAATCTTTGTATCCGGAAGGCTTGCCTATTTTGGGAAATGCCGCAATGATTTCTGCTGCATCATTAAACAGCCTATTTAATTTTTTGCTATAGGCTAAAGACTTATTTCTATTTTTCCAATATAGTAATATTTCCTTCCTGTCGTTTTGTGCCGTTTCTGACCAGACTATTTTTTTAGCCATTCCTCGATTTCTCTATTAGCTTCCTCATTTGTTAAATATCGCCCCTCTTCAATATCGCTTATCCCTTTGTCTATCTGAGCTTTTTGATCATCCGATAACATTATCATGTCAACTTCCTGCGTGCTGACTTCTAATATCCTATAGACTTCTTCAAGGATTTTATCATCGTTCGTCGATTGAATTTTATCTATCAACTGTTTTTTCATTTCTTTTGATGACATAATACTTTCGCTTTTATCAAATTTAAAGAATTTAATTAAGACTCAGTGTTCCATAAAGCTTTCAGCCGACAGGGTCTTTTATGGCAATATAATCACCGGCAGAATTTTTATCATTGCTTCCTATAATGGCAGAAGATTTTTTTAGATGAAACATATAATCCAAACCGGCAGGTAACGATTGCATTGCAATTATTATCTCTTTTATGCTAAGCTCATCATTGCTAAAAATTACTTGCCCACTCTTCTGTTGATTGAGCTGTTCCTTTAGTTGTACCAGGATACCCTTCACCTCCGGTTCACCTTCCGTAAAACTTATCCGATCAATAATTTTTCCCGGCCAGTTTGCTCCTGATAGAATGTCGCAGATTTTTTCATACTGTGCCTCGCCAGCAATAATGGAAGCAGCAGTATATCTTATGCGTTTTTCTTTTGGCATTAACCACTTTACTAAGTGACCTGCTCCGGCCATTATGCTCTTTAGCCAAATAGCGAATTTGATGAGGATATTGTAAATAATGGCAACACCATTGCCGTAATGTTTATTGACAAAAACGATCATCGCTCCATAAAATGCACGAACATAATGGAGACTGCCCTTTTTTGTACTCTCTCCTTTGAAATGAATAATGGTAGTCTCACTGAAATAATAGTTTTTGAAGCCTGCCTGTTGAATGCGGTAACTCAGGTCTACATCTTCTCCATACATAAAAAACTTCTCGTCAAATGGACCGGATTTATCAAGTGCCTCCATGCTGATCATCATAAATGCGCCAGCCAATACATCCACTTCATGATTTTTACTTTCAGGCAGGTGGCCGAGATAATATTTGGCGAAAAATTTTGAATGAGGAAAAAGAGCTGTAAGGCCGGTTAACTTGCACATTGAGGTGAACGGATCCGGGAAACCCCGTTTACTCTCCTTTAAATAGACGCCGCTGCCATCGATCATTTTTACACCAAGTGCGCCGATAACGCTTTTTGATCTAAAAAATGCGATACTTTTTTCAAGACAGTCTTCCGGTAAGATAGTATCGGGGTTTAAGAATAAAACATACTCTGCCGCAGCTTTTGCCAGTGCAAGATTATTTGCTTTACCAAAGCCAATATTATCATCATTCCAGGTAAAAGCTACTTGAGGGAAACGGTCTTTGAAAAACTCCTTGCTTCCATCAGAAGAATTATTATCCACTACAAAAATCTCAGCGTCTATATTTTTACAAGCTTCCAAAAGGGAATAAAGACATTGCTCCAGAAAATATTTGACATTGTAATTAACTATAATGATCGATAGCTGCAACAGGTTTGTTTTGATACGAAGAAAGATTTTTTATTGCACTCTTCAAAATTGTGTGTTCGTGTAATGCGCAATTATAAAAGCAAGGTAACTTTACTAAAAACAATTATATGGAAACAAGAAAATTAGGTTCACAAGGATTAACCGCATCGCAGATGGGACTTGGATGTATGGGAATGAGTGAGTTTTATGGTGTAACTAATGATGAGACTTCTATTCAAACACTTTACCGGGCGCTGGAATTGGGCGTTAATTTTTGGGATACAGCGGACGCTTATGGTCCGCACCTGAATGAAGAATTAATTGGAAAGGCAATGAGCGGAATACGAAAGGAAATTGTGCTGGCCACCAAATTCGGAATAGTGCGTGACCCTGTCAATCCACAGGCTCGCAGCCTGAGTGGCAAACCTGGGTATGTTCAATCCGCCTGCGAAGCAAGTTTAAAACGGCTAAAAACAGATGTGATCGACCTCTATTATCTCCATCGGGTAGACCCGCAAACTCCCATTGAAGACACTGTTGGAGCTATGTCATTATTGGTGAAGCAGGGTAAAGTAAGAACCATTGGTCTATCGGAGGTATCGGCTGCCACGCTGAAAAGGGCGCATGCTGTTCATCCTATATCAGCTTTACAAAGTGAGTATTCCTTATGGACCAGGGATCCCGAAACAGATATACTTGCTACCTGCAAAGAACTGGGTATCGGGTTTGTAGCGTATAGTCCGCTCGGCCGTGGTTTCCTCACTGGCCAGTTTAAAAAGTTTGAAGACCTCGAGCCGGATGATTATCGTCGTTTTTCTCCAAGATTCCAGGGCGAAAACTTTTCAAAGAACCTGGAACTCGTGGATAAACTAAATCAATTGGCTGAACGAAAAGGATGCACATCCTCTCAATTGGTGTTGACTTGGGTAATGGCCCAGGGAGATCATATTTTCCCCATACCCGGCACCAAAAAAATAAAATACCTGGAAGAAAACGCCGCAGCGATCAACATTAAACTGACAGCAACTGAATTGACAACTATTGATAGTTTCTTTCCGAAAGATGTGGCGGCGGGCCTACGCTATCCCGAGCAAATGATGAAAACCATCGATTCTTAAAAGGATATTATTAACATGAATCAATAACAAGAACATATTAGTCGTTCACAATTTATCCGTCATTCTCCCGGAACATCTTTTATTATCTTTGCGGCATGATAAAAAATACGCTACTGAAAGCTACCGAAGCTGGTGCAAATGAAATCAGGCGCTTCTTCAATGGCCAATTTAGTATTTCGAATAAGGAAGGAATCAACAACCTGGTAACAGAAGCAGATTACGCAGCGGAAAAGGCAATTTTTGATGTTATTAAAGAAACTTTTCCGGATCATTTTATTTTGAGTGAAGAGTCCGGCGAAATAGTGATGGACAGCGAATATAAGTGGATCATCGATCCTATTGACGGAACGGTAAATTTTGCTAATGGCATTCCCCTTTGCTGCGTAAGTATTGGTGTAGAACATAAAGGAGAACTAATATTAGGCGCCGTATATAACCCCCTGATGAATGAATTTTTTATCGGGGAAAAAGGTAAAGGCGCTACACTTAACGACAAAAAAATACAGGTAAGCAATAAAGCCGATGTAGGAAAAAGTTGCCTTGCTACCGGATTCCCTTATACTTACCTGGATCGGGAAAATGGACCATTGCAGGTGTTTGATAAATTGATTCGCAAAGGAATTGCCGTGAGAAGACTGGGCAGTGCAGCGATCGATCTTTGTTGGGTAGCCGCCGGAAGGTTTGATGCTTTTTTTGAACACAGGTTGGAATCATGGGATAGCGCCGCTGGTTCGCTTATAGTGCAGGAAGCAGGAGGAAAAGTAACCGATTATGCCGGCAATCCCTTCTCGGTATACCAGCACCAACTGATTTCAAGCAATGGAATTATACATGATGATTTATTACGAATAATAAATGGCGCCGATGTGTGATATAAAATAACACGGATAAGAAACCCGGGAGCAGATAACTACGCCTGCTAGCCATAAAAATTTAATCGAAAAAGTGAATAATGGATAATCAAAGAACAGAAATAGCTGACCTCGGCGAGTTTGGCCTTATCGATCACCTTACTCAAAATAACGAAACAAGGAACGCCTCTACGCTATTGAGTGTGGGAGATGATGCGGCTGTGATTGATCATTTTGGGAAACAAACAGTTATTACCACAGACTTGCTGATAGAAGGAATACATTTTGATCTAATGTACTCGCCCATGAAACATTTGGGATACAAATCGGTAATAGTCAATATCAGTGACGTGTATGCAATGAATGCAACACCAACACAAATTACAATGAGCGTGGCTTTCAGCAACCGCTTTAGTCTGGAGGCGCTTGACGAATTTTATGAAGGCGTATATGCGGCCTGCGAAAAATACAATGTTGACCTGGTCGGTGGGGACACCACCTCTTCTCAGAAAGGCTTTGTGATTTCGGTGACCGCTATCGGCGAAGTGACACCGGATAAATATGTAAAACGGAGCACTGCAAAAAAGGGCGACCTGCTTTGCGTGAGTGGTTTCGTTGGTGGGGCTTTCCTGGGTCTTACAATATTGGAAAGGGAGAAAAGGATCTTTGCAGAAACAGGTTCGCAGCCCGACCTGGAGGACCAGGCGTATATTGTTGGAAAATTATTGAAGCCCGAGGCAAGAAAGGATATTGTGGAATTTTTTGCGGAAAGTGATATTATACCAACATCTATGATAGATGTTAGTGATGGGCTGAGCAGTGAAGCGTTGCATTTGTGCAAACAGAGTAATCTTGGGTGTATTATTTATGAAGAAAAAATACCGATACATGAGGAAGCAAGGCAGTTTGCTTACAAGCTGGAACTTGACCCCACAGCCTGCGCATTAAGCGGCGGGGAAGATTATGAATTATTATTTACCCTCAGCCAAACAGATTATGAAAAGATCGTGTTGAACGAGCAGATCAGTGTGATTGGTTATATGACAGATGCTGAAGAAGGCCAACACATCTTAACAAGAGGAGGCAACAAACATAAACTGGTAGCACAGGGCTGGAATCATTTGCAATAAATTCAATTGGACTGGGGTTTCTCGCTATTGCCGCTGCAAAGGAGTCGGTAAAGTCGTGAAAAAGTCAGTCAGCCATCCGTGAAAAATCATTGCGTTGAAATATTTTAATCATAAACATTGCAACTATCCTGACAAGGGACACAAAATATTAGTGCACCATTAACATAAAATGCTGGTATATACGTTAGCTTTAAATGCTGACCTCTTTCCTGAATTGTTGCTTCGGCAGCGCCATTACTTTTGATCATAAACCAGGCAATGCGTAAATTTTACTTTGTATTCTTTGTAATATATATTTCCGTTACTTCCTGTAGTACTTTAAGCAAAAGCTATAATCCCAATAAAAAATTTTCTAAAGCAGAATTGCAGGAAGATTACTCACTCCTGCGCAACATACTGGAAAAAAAGCATCCCGCCCTTTACTGGTACACTCCGCAGGACAGCATGAATTATTTTTTCGACAGTCTCTATCAAAGTATTCCCGATTCGATGACCGAGCTTCAGTTTGGCTGGAGAGTAATAGCGCCGCTTACCCAAAAACTACATTGTGGTCACACAAGCTTTAATTTGAGCAAACAATGGGGTAAATTCATCAAAGACAAACGCACGCCATCTTTTCCGTTGTTCCTGAAAATTTGGGGCGACACAATGGTGGTAACGGGTAACCTGAACCGAAAAGATTCTATCATAAAACGTGGCACACTGATCACTTCTATAAATGGCATGTCAAACAAAGCCGTTATACAAAAAATATTTCAATACCTGCCGTTGGATGGTTATGCCGAAAATGTAAACTATGTGCGTATCAGTGGAAATTTTCCTTACTTTCATCGCAACGTATTTGGCCTATACAAAAATTACGGGGTAAAATATATTGATAGTACAGGACAGGAAAAAGCCGCAGTGCTTCCAATGTTTACTCCTCCCCAGGATACCGGTAAAAAAGCAAAAACAGAAAAGGGAGAGAAAATATCAAAGAGGGAAAGACGCAAAGAGCAAAGGGAGGATGCCCGTATCCTGGAGATTGACAGCACGGGCCGAACGGCTACCATGTCGCTAAATACTTTTAGTAAGGGGGATGGCAGGCGATTACGACCTTTTATTCAGCAATCTTTTAAAACACTAAAAAAGCAACACGTACAAAACCTGGTACTTGATCTGCGCAGCAACGGCGGCGGTGATATTGGAATGTATGTGCTGCTCACCAAATATATACGCAACAGTAAATTTAAGGTGGCTGATACTTCCTATGCGGTAGCAAAGTCGCTGCGGCCTTATACCGGTAATATTAAGCAAGGCTTTTTATACAACCTTGCATTGGTTTTTTTAACTAAGAAAGGAAAAGATGGCCTTTATCATTTTGGCTATTGGGAGCGACATTATTTTAAGCCGAAAACCAATAATCATTTTGACGGAAAAGTATTTGTACTTACCAATGGGCCCACTTTCTCTGCGTCTACTTTATTTTGTAATGCAGTAAAAGGACAGGAAAATGTGAAGCTGGTAGGAGAAGAAACGGGTGGGGGCTGGCATGGCAATAATGGCATAATGATACCGGACATCATACTTCCAATTACTAAAATAAAAGTGCGCCTGCCTATATTTAAACTGGTACAATACAATCATGTGCCTAAGGATGGACACGGCGTTCCTCCCGATATTTATGTACCTCCTACAGTGGAAGGTGTGAGGCTAGGAATTGATCGAAAAATGGAAATTGTAAGGGCAATGATAAACGCAGAACCGGCAGTTAAATAACGATCTCTATTTGAAAAAATTCACTGAAAATAAAAGCTATCTCCATCTTTCCAGAAAGGAAGTTTGGTTCTTACCTCTTCCAGTTTTTCTTTTTGTAAAGTGATTGTGTGCACATCTTCCAGGGTTGCCTTATGATATAAAGTTTCGCCCATTGCATCAATCACCAGGCTATCGCCACTGTAGTGGATGTCTTTTCCATCTATACCCACCCGGTTAACTCCCACCACATAACATTGATTTTCGATGGCACGTGCAGTTAATAAAGTTTTCCAGGCATGGCTTCTTTTTTCCGGCCAATTGGCAACGTAGATCAACACATCATATTCAGGAGACGACTCCAATAAAATTTCTTCGGAATGCTGTCCACCATTTTCCTTTGATGGCTCACCAGGTTCAACAGCACGGTTTCTTGCCCATACAGGAAAACGCAGATCATAGCAAACCAGCAAATTTATTTTCCATCCTTTCACTGAAGCGATCAGCCTTTTATTGCCGGCAGTATAATGTTGATCTTCGCTGCCTAATCCAAATAAATGACGCTTGTCGTAATATCCATATTGACCGTTAGGCAGCATCCAGATAAGGCGATTATGATAATGACCATTCTCTTCAATGATAAGGCTTCCGGTAAGTATGATTTTATTTTTAGCTGCTAAATCTTTCATCCATTGTACTGTAGTTCCATCCATCGTTTCACCCAATCGTTTTGCGTCCATACTAAACCCCGTGCTAAACATTTCAGGCAAAACAACGATCTCTGTTTTTTCTTTGATACCGTTTATTTTTTCTTCCAGCTTTTGAAGATTGGCCGCTTTATTTTCCCATTCAAGATCTGTCTGAATGGTAGTAATGGTGAGAGTTGGCATGGTAGAACTTTGAGACAAAATTACAACATCAAAAATGTTACTATAAAATTTAATGGTGCTGGCATTAAAGGCTTTTGTAAAATAAACTTTACTCTTTGGTCTTGCTGATCATCCTGGTGATGAGGTCGTTTTCAAAGCCTTTCATTTTTAGATGATCCTGCAATTTCCTTCTTTTTATAAAAAAATTTCTCTCCCCTTTTAGCCGCTTTAGTTGCAGTTGAAAAAGCTTATCCAGTGTTTTTAAATAATCAGCCTCATCAATGGCAGCGAGCGCTTTTTTTATACAATAATCGCTCACCTGCTTTTGTTTTAATTCGTATTTGATTTTTATCCTGCCCCATTGTTTTATCCTGAATTTTCCACCGGCAAATAATATTGCAAACCTTTCTTCATTCAGGTAATTTTCTTCTATCAATTTACACAATATGTCATCCACGTCATTTTTATGCAGTCCATAGCTGTATAATTTATCTTTTACTTCTGAATGGCAACGCTCCTGGTAGGCACAGTAATTCTTTATTTTCGATAAGGCTTGCTGCGGAGTAAAATTTTGTTGTTCCATTGATTAACTGGGAAATTCGCCTGGTGCGCTAATGTATGTGGTAATAAGTTTTTGGTAAACTTTTTTGTGATCATCCATTTATCGGGGCAAGATAACTTGTCACAGGTAATATTAATTTATTTTCATGTCAAACTAACCTTGAATTAATCGTTACCGGCAAGAAAGGAAAGAGCGTGCAAAAGCGTCGTTTTAACACTAATTCGGGATGATTTAACACTAAAATATTAATAGCGGGTTTGAATGTGAAAGATTTTATCTTTGGCAATCAATAATAACAATTATGAAGTTTATCGTTTCTTCTTCGGCCTTGCTTAAACAATTGCAGCATATCAACGGCGTTATCAATGCCAATACCGTACTACCTATTTTGGAGGATTTTCTTTTTGAAATTGACAAAAATAAGCTAACCGTAGTAGCGACCGACCTGGAAACCGTAATGAAAATTCATGTAGATGTGGAGGCGAAGGATACCGGAAAAGTGTGTATTCCTGCTAAAATACTGATGGAGACGCTAAAGAATATTTCTGAGCAACCACTCACCTTCAACATTGATAAGAATTTCGGCATAGAAATAACAAGCGATAATGGTAAGTACAAGGTGATGGGAGAAAATCCTGATAATTTTCCCAAAGAGCCAATTGCCGACGATGCTAACTCCTTTACGATGAGCTCTACGGCTTTGGTTACAGCCATCAATAAAAGCCTGTTTGCTGTTAGCAACGATGACCTTCGCCCGGCAATGACAGGCGTGTTTTTTGAACTGGATAAAAATGGCCTCACTTGTGTTGCCACAGATGCCCACCGCCTGGTAAAGTATAAAAGAACAGATGTAAGCTGCCCCAAAACAGACACGTTTATTGTACCTAAAAAGCCTTTAACCTTGTTGAAAAGTGCATTGCCTGATAATGAAGATGAATTAAATATCTCTTATAATAGTAATCACCTATTTGTAAAACACGGCGGCACAGAATTGGTTTGTCGCCTCATCGATGCTCGTTTTCCGGATTACAAAGTCGTGATCCCGGTGGATAATCCTTACAAGCTTACCGTAAATAAAAGTGATTTTCAAAGTGCATTGCGCCGGGTAAGTGTGTTTAGCAACAAGAGCACCAACCAGGTTGCGCTAAGTATTAGTGGCAGCGAGTTGCAACTGGCGGCGCAGGATGTTGATTTTAGTTTTGAGGGCAATGAGCGCATGTCTTGCCAATATGATGGCGAAGATCTTCAAATTACCTTTAATGCTAAGTTCCTGATTGAGATGCTGAATGCAGCCGAAACGCCTGAGATAAACGTGGAGCTAAGCACACCCACAAAAGCTGGCATTATCCGGCCAACGGACTTAGCAGAAAACGAGGAATTGCTGATGCTGGTGATGCCACTGATGTTGAATAACTAATTAAAAACAATAAACCTTATAAAATGAAATCTCCTGCGAAGGAGATTTTTTCTTTTAGACCCGAATAGCTTTTAGGGAGCTGCCGGGCATTTAATGAGCTACTAAAATATTTATACCTTCAACATTTAAATAGATAATCAGCAACCAATATTACCAGGTATTGAGATGAATATTCAACCCATACAAGAAGCAGACCTTGAGCTGATAAAACAATTACAGCCACTTGAATGGGATGATATTACCATTCCTCATAAATTATACCTCCGTTCACAATTTTGCAGCCCTATAAAAGTCACCATCAATGACCGCATCGCCGGAATCGGCACGGCAATAAGGCACCTGGATACCGTATGGCTGGCTCATATAATCGTTCACCCCGACTTTCGCAGTAAGGGAATTGGGAAGACTATTACGCAGACATTGGTAGATAGTATTGACAGGCGGCAGTTTAAAACAATTTATTTGATAGCTACAGACCTGGGTTTTCCTGTCTATCAAAAAGTGGGGTTTAAGGAAGAAGCGGATTATGCTCATCTAACAAGGAAAAACGGAACATTCCCCGTACCGGTATTGCCATCCATTGTTACTTATAAGAAAAAATATCAGAAGGAAATAATTGAGCTGGATAAACGTATTTCGGGGGAAGATCGGAGGGAGAGATTGAGGGATCAGTTGGAAACATCCATGTTATACATTTCCGGGAACAAAGTAGAAGGCGCTTATTTCCCTCAATTGGGCAACGGGTTGATCATTGCAGAGAATCCGGCGGCCGGAATTGAATTAATGAAGTTGAGGATAGAAGAAAGAGACTTTGCTATTTTGCCCGCAGAAAACAAACCAGGGATCAATTTTTTATTAGAGAACAATTTTAACCAGGTTCGAATTTCGAAACGTATGTTTTTAGGGAAACGGAGAAAATGGCATCCAGCATTCATTTATAACAGGATCAGTGGACAATTTGGATAGTGCCCTCACTATGTTTTACAAAGAGTATATTTTTTAGCCTTGTAATTTTAATAGCCAACATGCAAAAATTAATTTCAATTGTCGTAGTATTTTTTCCATTGCTGTTATCAGCGCAAACAGGACTAAGCCTCGGAAAGGGAATTCTGAAAATTGATATTAGCAAGCTGCCGATGATCTTATTTTACACCGACACCACCGAAAGAAAACCACTGAAAACTGTGGAAGTAGTTAAAGATGCGAATGGCGAAGTCGTGATAAAAAACCGGGAGGAGATTGACACATGGTTTAAACCCGAACAACTTTTTTTAGAGTATGATATTTTTATGCTGCGGGTTGATACGATCAAAGGAGAGTGGTTGAAGGTTTATATAAACAATGAAAACGGAAAGGCAATGTGGACGAAAGCAGCAGCCAGCCAGCGTTTTATCGAATGGCCAAAATTTTTACTAAAAGAGATTTCCGCAATTGATAAGCATCCGTTGTTTAATCTTGATATTAAAGCATTGCCTTCGGAAAAATCAAATACCATCAAAAAGATTGAATCGGCAGATTGCTTTGAAGTGCTGGAAATAAAGGGGGATTGGATGCATATCAAAACAAATCTCAAAGGAGAATGTAATGAAAGTAAAAAGATAATCCGGTCCGGGTGGATACGGTGGAATCAAAAGAACAAGCTTACGATCAACTATTCTTTAATGGCGTAAGAAGACCTGCTATTGTGAAGGCTTGCTTAAAATAGGTTGCGATCTTAATTGTTTTTTTCTGATCAATCTGGCGATAATGATCTCCGCAACAACCAGGTTCAAACCCCACCCAAGCCATGCAATTATCCGGTACCTGTCTGTGGGATTAATAGACGAAAACTCTTCGAACAAAGCTTTCCAGCCTCTTAAAGATATCGCTGATAACGTTAAGGCAAAGCTGCGAATCATAAAGTATTTGTGTGCAGCAAAATTTTTTCGAACAGCTTTGATCAAAGCAAGCGCTGTAAAGGATAACCATAAAATTGACAGCGTCAGGAAGCCAGCAATGGCGATAGTTCCCCCATTTGCATAATAACTCATTATCAAACCCGCAGGGCCTGTAATGCACAAAATATTGATAACATAACTATAGCCAAATGCACGATGAAGCGTTGGTTTTGTTTTTAATAGTATGGGAGAGAATTGTGTAAACCCGGCAAGCAATGCGAATATGCTACTGAATACATGAATGTAAAAAGCGGTGCGCCACACATCAATATGCAGGTAGTCCTGCTTCAGCAATAGAAAGCCGGCGTTTGTTTGTAAAGGCACGTATACTGAAATGATCTTTAGCAACAACCAACTGAAGTAGGCCAGCATAGTTAAGAGGATAATGCCGGATATGTTTTTGAATGTTGGTTGCAAAATATTACATTAGGTGAATCAAATGTAAATGAAAAATCGGTTGACCTTATTGAATGCGGTTTGTTAAGATTATAGCAGTAAGGTCAAACAGAAATAAATTAAATCAATATGCAACCTAATAAAAACCACCATAAAATTTTCCATGCAACTTGTAACCGTAAAAACATTTGACAACTATTTTTCAGCCAACATAATATTAACCAAGCTCCATGCGGAAGGAATTGAATGTTACCTGAAAGACGAATATTCAGTAACCATCGATCCCATACTTACCAATGCAATTGGAGGGATAAAGCTCGTGGTTAGGGCCGGCGACGAGGTAGAAGTATTGAGGTTACTGGCCGGGTATGAAGCCGAATATATGAAGTCTGCATGCTGTCCCCAATGCGGAAGCAACAGCTTTACCTACATCGCGAAACCGGGAGTAACAAATTTTATTACTGCTATTCTTACCTGGTTATTTTCGAGTTATGCTGTTGCACCTCACTATGTATATCAATGCGGAGAGTGCGGTTACGAAAGTGAGCGCCTACCGGAAAACTTCAACGAACATTCATACAATCCAAATTAAAATGAAGGTCTACATTACTGTGCTCATCGCTTGTTTAGTCTCCAGCGTTGGAAGGGCGCAATCTCATTATTATGCAGCAGCAAAAAATGGATTAAGTATGCGGGAGCAACCCGATTTAAATGCCAAAGTGCTCGACAAAATTTCATACGGACAAAAGCTTGAATTGATAAATGACACAGCGGGAAATAAAGCCATTTCTGCTGAAGGGTTTTCGGGATATTGGTGGCTGGTAAAATACAATGATAAAAAAGGATATGTGGTAAGCCCTTATGTGTTGCCGTCGCCGCCGCCGGACAACAGTATAAAAACGTTGCAGGATTATTTTGCACAGATATCTAGCCCAAATGGCAATGCAATTGTAATAAAAGAACCGGTGCCTGCCGGTGAAGAAGGTGGAAGCGAATTAAAAAAGCAATTGTATAAAAATGGCATGGAGTGGCATGAAACACAAGGATATGAATACGGCGCTTCGTTGTATATTTTACCTGGCTATACCATGGAGCAAGCTTTTTTATTAATAAGATTGATAGGCCAGTATCCTGATCTAATAAATGTAAAAGATGCATTTCCTGCTAAGAAGATTAAGACGAAAACTGAAACCGCAGAAAGGTCGATTGAAGTAGAAAGAGAGATTTATGATGACGGCAAACAGGGACCAATAAAGAAAATAAAAATCACACTTGTTGCGGGGGTCATCACAGAGTTTGAAATCTTTATAATTGATACGCAGGTATTCGTTAGCTACAGCTCAGGAGTATAAAGATTTTCCTTCTAAAAGGCAAATCGAGAGCGGTCGTTAAAAGTACAATAAAGTACAACTGCTGAAATGGTGGCTACTTCCTTGTTCATTAAAGATCAGAAGCACCGCTCCTTCTCTTTTGGAGAAGGAGAAGGAGGAAGAGGCCGGCTGCTTCTACTACTGTTGCTGCTGCACCATTTGCATATATCTCCTGTAAGAATTATCATCTCCAAAACCCTCTTTCAAAGAAATAGTAATGGCTTGAGGAGTTAAGATGGCTGCCACTTCTTTAGACACCATTCCATCTTCAT